>NZ_JAMFLC010000024.1:0-178682 GCF_023501985.1 Nocardia sputi
TCGGCCTGCACCGCCTACCCATCGCGGAATTCCCCCTGCTGCGCGCACTCGCACCCGTCCTGGCCGCCTACGACGGCGAAGCCGAACTCGAACGCGGCCTCGACATCCTGCTCACCGGCCTCACCGCAGCGCTGCTCCAGCCCGGTCGAGGGTGACGACACCGTGCTGTCATCAACGTACGTCTACGGTGTAGACGTACGTTGTGGACGGCCCTAGACTGGGTACAACCGGTTCATGCATCCGCTGTCGGCCGATCGAAGAGTCCGTGCCGAGCCCGCGCGACCGGGAGACGGGAACTTTTCGATGACCATCAGGGACAAAATCGCGCACCAAGTCCAGGCGAGCAGGGCGTCTCTACGGACGTTGCTGGCCAAGACGGACGAAGACAGCCGTCGTAGGACGGACGTCGGCGGCAGGCGTCCCGGCGGCGCCATCGCACTGGCCGGGCGCAAGGTGAAGCAGGCGTTCACCCGCTGACTCCGACCTCGATCATCCCAGAGACCGGCTCTTCGTCGCGGCAAGTGATCCCAAGAGACTCGAGGAGAATCACCAATGGCAATCACGCAGGTCGCGGCCTACGCGCATTTGAGCGATGCGGATGTCGAAGCGATGGGGCGGGAATTCGACGCGATTCGCCGCGACATCTTGGATCGACGCGGCGCTCGGGATGCCGCTTACATCCGCCGCACCATCGCTTTCCAGCGAATACTGGAAGCCACGTCACGGCTCGTGATCGCCTGCGCCCCCGCGAAACCCGGCTGGATAGTGGGGACGACGGCGCTGGCGGCGGCGAAAAGCATCGAGAACATGGAAATCGGCCACAACGTGTGCCACGGCCAATGGGATTGGATGAACGACCCGGAAATTCATTCCACGACATGGGAATGGGATATGGCGGGTCTGTCATCGCAATGGCGCTATTCGCACAACTACCGCCATCACGTGTACACCAATGTCATCGGCATCGATGACGATATCGGCTTCGGCGTGATGCGGGTGACCCGCGATCAGGGGTGGCGGCCGCGCTTGCTGCTGCAGCCGTTGCAGAACCTGTTCCTGGCGATGACGTTCGAATGGGGCATCGCCCTGCACGACCTGTACTCCGAGCGCGACCGCACGCCTGTCCCGGCGGAGAAGGCCGCACAGACCAGAGCGCTGATCCGGAAGGTCGCGCGGCAGGTCGCCAAGGACTACGTGCTGTTTCCCGCGCTGAGCGGGCGGCGCTGGCGTCGCACGCTCGCCGCGAACACCGCCGCCAATGTGCTGCGGAATCTCTGGGCGTACCTGGTGATCTTCTGCGGTCATTTCCCGGACGGCGCGGAGAAATTCACCACCGCCGCGGTGGAGAACGAGACGAAGGCGCAGTGGTATCTGCGGCAGATGCTCGGCAGCGCGAACTTCGATGCCGGACCGGTCCTGGCGTTCATGAGCGGGAATCTGTGCCACCAGATCGAGCACCATTTGTTTCCGGACCTGCCCAGCAACCGGTACGCCGAGATAGCTGTGCGCGTGCGCGCCATATGCGACAAGTACGACCTGCCCTACACCACCGGACCCCTGCTGCGGCAGTACCTGCTGACGCTGCGCACCATCCACAAGCTGGCTCTCCCGGACAGCTTGCTGACCGCGACCTCCGACGACGCGCCGGAGACCGCCTCGGAACGAAAGTTCGGCGCCCGCCCTGCGACCGGAGCCGACGCGTTTCCCCGGCGTGGCCTGCGTACCGCCTTACTGCTCACCAGCCGGTTCCGCTCCTAGGGTCCGGCGCTGGACCTCAATAGGAAACGCGCGCCACGCGGATCTCGGAGATCGACATGCCCCGTCGGCGGCGGAACAGGCCGCGAAGCGTTCCGGCATTGAGGTAGCCCACCTTGGCCGCCACCGCGTCCACCGTGAGCGACGTGGTGCGCAGCAGATGCACGGCGCGTTCCAGGCGGATGTCGTGCACGAATTCGGTGGGGGACATGCCGAGTTCGGCATGCGTTGCCCGCTGCAGGCTGCGTTCGGTGACACCGATCGCGCGGGCGGCCTGGGCGATCCGGAAATTGTCGCCCAGGTGCTCGCGCACCCAGCGTTCGAAGGCGGCGGTGACCGAATCACCGCGTGCGATTACCTCGGGAACGATGAACTCCCGCTGCGGTCGTCCCGCGCCGACCGCGAGGTAGCGCATCGCGCGCTCGGCCAGCGCCGGGCTCTTGGTGGCGATCAGCGACAGGGCCAGGTCCATGTGCGACAGCGCCGCGCCCGCGGTGGTGACGCCGTGGCCGCGGCACAGCGTGCGGCCCTCGTCGAGCTCTACCCGCGGATAGCGGCGCCGGAAGCTGGGACCGAGCCACCAGCTCGTTGTGGCGGGTGAGCCGTCCAGTACGCCCGCTTCTGCCAGGAAGAACGTTCCGGTACAGGCGCCGGCGAGATGAGCCCCCCGCTCGCGCGCCGCGATCAGCCGGTCGAGCACCGGGCGGCTGGCCGGTGCGGAGATGAGGTCGATCAGCGCGGTGGCCTCCAGGACGTTCACCGCGGGCACGATCATCAGCTCGAATGCGTCGCCGAACTCGTCGAGGGGGATCGTCGGCACGGTGTTGCCGTTGCCCGACCGCACGCTGGCGCCGAACGACACGCTGCGCACCCGCCACGGCTGCGGCGGGTCGGGAAGTTCGGTCCGCACGGCGTTGGCGGTGTTGAAGGTCTCCAGCAAGGCGGCGTATCCGAAATCGGCCACACCGTCCACCACGAAGACCGCGACGTCCATGTCGGAAACAGTACCGAAGATGTCGTTCACGACACTCGGTTCCGGTGGAATTCTGACCTACTGTCATCGCCAGACGGCTCCCCGTCCCGCAAGCGCGGTCCCTCGGAGTCGATACAGCCTGCCGTACCTCGTCACTTGAGGAGTTCGCGTGACCATGATCGAAACGACCGGGACCCACCACATCCGGTTGACCGTGACGGACATCGCCCGGTCCCGCGCCTTCTATCGGGACGTGCTCGGGTTCCCGGTCGCCGCCGAATCGCCTGGCAGCCCGGACGATCCGGCGGTGCGCGCCGATCCGATGCGGCTTTTCGGCGGGGTGGTGTTCCAGGCCAACGGCATGTTGCTCGGCCTGCGCCCGGTGGCGGCCGCGACGGATCGATTCGATTCCGAACGGGTGGGTTTGGACCATCTCAGCTTCTCCGTCCCGGCGCGGGCCGATCTGGTGGCCGCGGCCGCGCGCCTGTCGGAAGCGGGCATCGAACACGGCGAGATCACCGAAATGGCTGATTTCGGGATCGCGATCCTGTCGTTCTCCGATCCCGACGGCATCCACCTCGAACTCACTGCGCCACTGTGAATCCAGCACGTGCTGTGGCGCCGGCGCGGCCGTGGCCGATCCGGAAGGGCTCGGCGTTGCCGAGTCCGAGCACTCTGCTGTGCGCCCTCGGCGGCCACCACGTGGAGGGCCCGGTGAGCCGGTGGGCGCGCGAGCTGACCGAACTGCACGGACGTCGCCGGGAGGTGGGACGCCGAGTCGAGATCGAGGAGCGCCGTGCGGAGTTGGTGGACCGGATCAACACGTGGGCGACGCTGCACCTCCCGTGCGCCGCGCCGGGTGCGCGCCTGCACGATTCGAGCTTGGGCGAGATGATCGACCGGATGGCCGCGGTAGCCGAGCAGGCGTTCCACCTGCTGATGCACGACGACCCGGCCGGCGAGCGCGTGCACGCCGCGTGGACCCGGCTGGCGGAATGGGAGATCGCCTATGCCGATCTGGCGGGCGCGGTCGGGGACGGCCGTCGTCGCCTCCCCTCGACACGGACATCTCCGGCATCATCGGCGACTCGGTGATCCGGAGGCGCCGATCGAGGACCGGCCATACCGCCGCGTCCGGGCCTGGACGCCGAAGAGGCGGCCCGAGGAATGCGCTGATGATCCTGGGCGTGCGCCCGTTGTGTTTCGTGAGCGCGCTCACGCCGGAGTCGCTGCACGACCCCCGCTGCGGGCCGAGACGCGCGCACTGTGCCGTGGCCGTTCGAAGGCGAGTCGACGAGAGGGCGTAGGCTGAGCGCTCCGACGGACGGCGCGACTTCTGGGAGCGGTGCATGAGCAAGGGTGAGGGGACTCCTCCCGCTACGACGCGGACCGGCACGATCAGCGTGCGGGTGCCCGCGGTGTCCGAGCAGCTGGCGATGCTGCGTGCCTTGGCCGAGACCGTCACACTCATGGCCGATTTCGGTATCGATGAGGTGACCGACATCCGGCTGGCGCTCGACGAGGTGGCCAGCGCGCTGGTGCTGGACGCGGTGGACGGCGCGGAGCTCGAGTGTGCGTTCGGCTTCGAGGACGACGCGGTGGACGTGCGTGTCTCCACCGTCACGGTGTCGGACGCGAGTCCGGACGAGTCCGGCTTCGGCTGGCACATCGTGGCGACGTTGACGGACTCGGTCTCGTCGTGGCGAGGCGAACACGATCCCGCCGCGGGCGGCTACCCGACTGTCGTCGACTTCCGTTGGGTGCGCGGCGGCTCGAATAATGGGTAGCGATTCGAATCAGTTCACTCCCAAACGCAAATCGCGGGGCGACAGCTACGACAATATCGAGCCACTCTTCGCCGAATTGGCCGCACTGGCGCCGGACGACCCGCGCCGGGAAGCCCTGCGCGCCGAGGTGATCGAGCGCTGCCTGCCCCTGGCCGAGCACATCGCGCGCAAGTTCAGCGGGCGCGGCGAGAGTTTCGAGGACCTACTGCAGATCGCGCGGGTGGGCATGCTCGCCGCCGTCGACCGCTTCGATCCCGGACACGGCGCGACGTTCCTGTCGTTCGCGGTGCCGACGATCATGGGCGAAGTACGCAGGCATTTCCGCGACTACGCCTGGTCGGTGCGGGTCCCGCGGCGGCTCAAGGAGATCCAGTCCACCATCGGTCCCACGGTGGAGGTCCTGTCGCAGCGGCTGGGCCGGATGCCCCGGGCCAGGGAGATCGCCGAGGAACTGGGCGCGGACCTGAACGAGGTCACCCAGGCGCTCATCGCGCGCAACGCCTATCAGACCTCCTCGATCGACGCCGCCTCCGACACCGACGACGCGGAGTCCGGCGGTCCCTCCCTGCTGGACTCGCTCGGCGCCGAGGATCCGGACTTCGGCACCGTGGAGAACTACTTGGCGGTGAAGCCGCTGCTGGCGGCGTTGCCCGAGCGGGAGAAGCAGGTTCTGGTGATGCGCTTCTTCGATTCGATGTCCCAGGAGCAGATCGCCCAGCGGATCGGCTGTTCGCAGATGCAGGTCTCACGCATTCTGTCGAAGACCTTGAAGTCGCTGCGCGAACAGGCTCTCCGGGACTGACACACCGAACTCGGACCTGCCGGTGCTGCTTTCACTCGCCGGTCAGGTCGTCGTGATATTCGCGCATCGCCCGGACGACGGCGACCAGCACGCGGTGCGCCGCGCGTAGGTCGGCGTCGGGCAGTTCGGCCATCGCGGCGCGGGTCTGCCGTCCGAGCGGTGTGAAGAAGCCGCGGGCCACGTCCATGCCGTGCTCGTCGTAGTGCAGGATGACCCGCCTGCGATCGGTCGGGTCGGCGGCGCGGCGCAGGTGACCGGAGTCGATCATGCGCTCGACCAGATAGGTCACCGCGGATGAGGAGATTCCCATCAACTTGCCCAAGCCGCCCGCGGTCAGCGGCGCGCCCTCGAGTTCGGCGGTCGCGACGTGCATCAGCGCGCGAAAGTCATTGGTCCGCAGCTGGTTGGACCGTGCGAAAACCTGCCCGATCTGTTCGGAGATCGCGCTGAGGGCGCGGATGTCGGCGGCGATGTCGGTTTCCAGTTCGTCACGGTCCGTCCCGCCCGTGTTTGGCTCTCCGGTCAACGGCGCATCCCTTTCCACACGGGGGTCAGCGTAGTTCAGCCGGTGTCTCGATTGCTTAATATTTCAGTTTCTGAGAGAGTTGGCCGCGTGAGCGCTTGGGATCGCTATGCGTCGGTGGTGACCGCCCGGACATCGTGGGTACTGCTTCTCGTGCTCGCCGCGGCCTCGATAGGCCTGATCGGTGCGGTCGGGGAGAACGAGGCCGCCGGGCAGGCTCCCACCGCGCTGCCGTCGACGGCGGAGTCCGCCCGGGTCGAGCAGGCGCTGGAAGAGTTCCCGGACGCGGGGACGACCGCCGCGATCATCGTGGTCACCCGTGCCGACGGCGCCGAGCTGACCGAAGACGACCGCGACGCCACCGCAGCGGCGGTGACCCGCGCGTCGGGACGCGCGCCCGGCCCGGGCGAGCTGCTCGCCGCGCCGGATCGGAAGGCGGCGATCGGACAGGTGCCCGTGAGCGCCGACCTCAACGGATTCGCGCTGACCGACCGCGTCGGGGAGATCCGTGCGGCGGCGCGGGACGGCTTGCCCGCCGGGTTGATCCTGCAGGTGACGGGTGGTCCGGCGTTCGGAGCCGACATCGCGGACTCGTTCTCCGGAGCCAACGTCACCCTGCTGGCGGTGACCGCGGTGGTCGTCGCGGTGTTGCTGATCGCGACGTATCGCTCCCCGGTGCTGTGGCTGGTGCCGCTGACGGTGGTCGGCGTGGCCGACCGGGTGGCCACCAGTGCCGGAACCGCCCTGGCCCGTTTGACGCCGCTGACCTTCGACGGCTCGACGTCCGGCGTCACCAGCGTGCTGGTGTTCGGTGCGGGCACCAACTACGCGCTGTTGCTGGTGTCGCGCTATCGCGACGAACTGCACCGGGAGTCCGACCATCGCGCGGCGTTGCGGCAGGCGGTGCGGCGCGCCGGGCCCGCGATCCTGGCGAGCAACGTGACGGTGGTCGCCGCACTGCTCGTGCTGCTGCTGGCTTCGGTGCCCAGTACCCGCAGTCTGGGTGTGATGGCCGCGCTCGGGTTGCTGGTGGCCGTGGTGTTCGTCCTGCTCGCGCTGCCTGCCGCGCTCGCGCTGTGCGGGCGCAACGTGTTCTGGCCCTTCGTGCCGCGGGCCGACGACCGGGACACGGCCGACGAGGGAATCTGGCACGCCATCGCCGCGCGCGTGGTGCGCAGGCCCGCGCTGGTCGCCGGGAGTGCGATCGCGGTGCTCGCGGTCTGCGCGACCGGGTTGCTGACGGCGCAGGTGGGGCTCTCGCAGACCGAACAATTCCGGGTCCGCGCGGAGTCGGTGGAGGGATTCGACGCCCTCGCGCAGCACTTCCCGTCCGGTTCTTCCGATCCCGCGATCGTGCTCGCGCGCAGCGAGGCGTCGCCCGCGGTGGAGGAGGCGTTCCGCCGCACCGAGGGCGTGGTGCTGACGTGGCAGTCGGGTACTTCCCCGACCGGGCTGACGCGGTGGTCCGTGGTGATCGACGCGCCACCGTCGTCCGCACGTGCCTTCGACACGATCGAGGCGCTACGCGCGTCGCTCGCGCGGGCTCCCGGAGCCGACGCGCTGGTCGGCGGCACCGATGCGCAAGCGCTGGACGTGCAGGACGCCGCGAGCCGGGACCGTGAGGTGATCATCCCGCTCATCCTCGTCGTCGTGCTCGTGGTGCTGCTGGTGCTGCTGCGCGCGGTGCCCGCGGCGGTGCTGCTGGTCGCGGTCACGGTGTTGAGCGCGCTGGCCGCGCTCGGCCTGGGCAGCTGGATGAGCGAGCACGTGTTCGGATTCCCGGCGCTGGACATCAGTGTGCCGCTGTTCGCGTTCCTGTTCCTGGTCGCGCTCGGCGTCGACTACACGATCTTCCTCGTCACCCGGGCACGGGAGGAGACACCGCGACACGGCACCACACGCGGCATGGTGCGGGCGGTGGCGGTGACCGGCGCGGTGATCACCAGCGCGGGCATCGTGCTGGCCGCGGTGTTCTGTGTGCTCGGCGTGCTGCCGCTGATCACCCTCACCCAGGTCGGCATCGTGGTCGGCCTCGGTATCCTGCTCGACACGTTCGTCGTGCGCACGGTGGTGATTCCGGCGCTGTTCAGCCTGATCGGGCGCAAGATCTGGTGGCCGAGCGAACTGCGCCTCGTCGAGGAGGAGCGGCCGGTCGGCGGACAGGAGAGCGGATGACCGCGTCGGGCGGCCATCCGCTCTGTTCAGGCGAGAGAGAGTGCGAGGTCAGCGCCGGAAGGCGTCCTTGACCTTTTCCCCGGCGTCCTTCAGATCCGACTTGGTCTTGTCGGTGCGGCCTTCGTCCCGCTTCCCACGGTCGCCCGTCGCCTCGCCGAGCTTCTCCTTGGCCTGGCCTGCGACTTTCTCGGCCTTGTTCTTCGCTTTGTCGACTGTGCCCATGTCACAACCTCCTTTGTGAAGAGACCGGCCGGCCATCTTCAGCCGGTCTTCTTCGCCATAGCCCTATCCAGCGCGGCCAAACATCGGTTCCCTGCCGCACAGCAGAAGACCCGGCGCGAACCGGGTCTTCTCGGGAGGTGTCCGACCAGGTCGGCGCGCTGCTCCTGTCCGGAGCCGGAGAGACGGATTACGAGGCCGGAACCGTGGGCGGGGTGAGAAGTCCCTGGGCGACTCCGGCGCCCGCGCCGAGGGCCGCGCCCAGAGCGATGGCCGGGGACGCGACGAACCCGTAGCCGATCGCGGCGCCGAAGGCCATGACGGCCACCGTCCCGGTCGGGAACATCGGGATGCCTGCGATGGCGCCGCAGATGGCGCCGATGACGGCTCCGATGGAGGCGACCGGCGCGGCCACCATGCTGCCCACCGAGGCGCCGACGGCGGTGGAACCGAGGATGTCGGCGGCGATGCGGTCGGAGCGCGACGGCTCGAACCCGGCCGAATCCAAGGTCTGGGCGATGCTCGCTTCCGGCCCCGCGATCGCGTCGTTGAAGATCTTGCCCTGCTCAGGAGTCAGGAAGTCCGGCCGGCCGATCACCACCGATCCCACGCGCAGCGTCCCGGGAGGCGCCTCGATCGGCGCGACCGCGGGAGCCGGTGCGGCCGGGTTGGGCAGGTGCAGCCGGTGCGGGAGGATGGGCGCGAGCACGTTCGGGTCCGGCATCGGACGAGTGGTGCTCAGGTCATTGCGGCCCGCGGACACCGGGGGCATGGGAGGCGCGGCCTCCGGCGGAACCGCTGCGGGATCCACGGGATCGGCCGCCGGGGCGAGGACGCCGACGGCGGGCACCGGGGCGAACGGAATCCGGATGGAGATCTCCGGCACCAGCGGCTCGGCGGTGGCGGTCGCGGCCCCCATCACCGACAGCGGGATGGCGCTCGCCACGACCAGGGTGGCGGCGCGGCGAAAGAACGGGTGTGCCGGAGTTTCGGGTGTCTCTACGTCCATGAACTCATCCACCTCATTCTGAAGAAGACATATACCTACCTTTCTGATTCGGTTCCGAACGTCTTACGGATGCGCGAAGATTTGATCTCGTTTCGGTTTCCACAGCCCATACGCGCGGGCGGTGGAATCGTCAGAGGGCGATGCGAAAGCGGGGGCCGCCGTGGTGTACCCGCTTTGTTATTTGTTTTGTCGACGTAAATCTCGAAAAAGACGCGTGAAACGGGTTTCAGCCCCGCTGTCGGCGCTCGGCGCCCCATGGTGTCAGAGGTGAATGCCCCGGGTCGATCGCCCGGGGCACCGAACCTCAAGAATTCACGGCGTCGAATCCCGCGCGCAGGTCGGCGAGGATGTCATCGATACCCTCGATGCCGACCGCGAGCCGGACCAGGCCGGGCGTCACGCCCGCGGCCAGCTGCTCTTCCGGCGTCAGCTGCGAGTGGGTGGTGGAAGCCGGGTGGATCACCAGCGAGCGCACGTCGCCGATATTGGCGACGTGGCTGTGCAGTCGCAGCGCCTCGACGAACCGCTTGCCCGCGTCGACGCCGCCGGCCAGCTCGAAGCCGATCACCGCGCCCGCGCCCTTGGGCGCGAGGCTGCGGCCCCGCTCGTACCACGGCGACGACGGCAGGCCCGCGTAGGACACCGAGGTGACTTCGGAACGGGTGTCGAGGAATTCGGCCACCGCCTGCGCGTTCTGCACATGCCGCTCGATCCGCAGGCTCAGCGTCTCCAGGCCCTGGCTGATCAGGAACGCGTTGAACGGCGAGACCGCCGAGCCGAGGTCGCGCAGCAGTTGCACGCGCGCCTTGAGCGCGTAGGCGGGCGCGCCGAGATCGGCGTACACCACACCGTGGTAGCTCGGGTCGGGTTCGGTGAAGCCGGGGAACCGGCCACCGGTCCAGTCGAACTTGCCGCCGTCGACGATCACGCCCGCGATGGCCGCGCCGTGTCCGCCGAGGTACTTGGTGGCCGAGTGTACGACGATGTCGGCGCCGTGAGCCAGCGGCTGGATCAGGTACGGCGTGGCGACGGTGTTGTCCACGATCAGCGGCACGCCGCTGTCGTGGGCGACCTGCGCGATACCGGGGATGTCGAGGATGTGGTTCTGCGGGTTGGAGATCGTCTCGCCGTAGAGCGCCTTGGTGTTCGGACGGATGGCGGCCCGCCACTGCTCGAGGTCGTCGGGGTCATCCACGAAGGAGACCTCGATGCCGAGTTTGGGCAGCGAGTAGTGGAAGAGGTTGTAGGTGCCGCCGTAGAGCCGGGGGCTGGAGACGATGTGGTCGCCCGCTCCGGCGATGTTGAGGATCGCGAAGGTCTCCGCGGCCTGCCCGGAGGCCAGCAGCAGGGCGGCGACGCCGCCTTCGAGTGCCGCGACGCGCTGCTCCACCGCGTCCTGGGTGGGGTTCATGATCCGGGTGTAGATGTTGCCCGGCTCCGCCAGACCGAACAGCGCCGCCGCGTGCGCGGTGTCGCGGAAGGTGTAGGAGGTGGTCTGGTAGATCGGGAGCGCGCGGGCGTTGGTCGTGCCGTCCGGAATCTGTCCGACGTGGATCTGCTTGGTCTCGAAGCTCCAGTTCTGGGACAGGTCGCGTTCGGTCATCGGGAGGTCCTCCTGTTGTTCGGGAATCGATCGGGTCGGTACGGCGGCTAATCGGTGATCAGGGTGGTGTCGACCGCGGTGCGTCCGGTGGTGAGATCGAGCACCGGGCAGTGCGCGTCGACGGTCTGCTGGAGTTCGGCATAACGCTGCTCGGTGTCGGGGCCGCTGACGCGCACGGTCACCCGCACCGCTTGGAACCCGGCGCGGACGGCCTCGTCCAAGCCGAAGAACCCGCGCACGTCGAGATCGCCTTCGGCGCTGACGGCGAGTTCATCGATCGTGATGCCGAGGCGCTGGGCCCAGAACCGGTAGGTCACCACTTGACACGCGATGAGAGACGCCAGGTACACCTCGACCGGGTTGGGCGCGGTGTCCGCGCCGCCGAGCGCGGGCGGCTCGTCCACGCGAACGGTGTGCTTGCCGAGAGTGATCGCGCTGCCCACCGTACCCTCCGGGACCCCGGAGGCACGGAACACCACCAGAGCGTTCGCCGGGTCATCCGCGACGGCCCTGGCCGTCGCGTCGGCGATGTCGTTGAGCGGGGTGCTCACATCAGTTGTCATGTCCACTGACGCTAGGAACCGCGGCGGGCGACGGCGATAGTTACATTCGGACTGAGTGCAACGATGGCGCGCGGCTCTCGTGCACCGCCGTCACTCCGCGGGCTCGGCCTCGGTCTCCGGTTCCGGCGGTGTCACGGTGGCCGCGTCGATCTGCTCGCCGACGTAGCGCAGGACGACCGCGGCCATCGCGACGACGGGAACGGCCAGGAACGCGCCGACGATCCCGTACAGCGAGCCGCCCGCGGTGACCGCCAGCAGCACGATGACCGCGTGCAACTGCATAGTGCGGCTCTGCAAAACCGGTTGCAGCACATTGCCCTCCAGTTGTTGCACGGCGATGACGATGCCGAGCACGATCAGCGCGGTCACGAAGCCGTTGCCCACCAACGCCACCAGCACCGCGAGCGCACCCGCGACGAACGCGCCGACCATGGGGACGAATCCGCCGAGGAAGGTGACCACCGCGAGGACCAGCGCCAGCGGCACCCCGAGGATGACCAGGCCCGCGCCGATGAGCACCGCGTCGATCAGGCTGACCAGCGCCTGGGTGCGGATGAATCCGCCGAGCACGGCCCAGACCCGACTGAGCACCTCCTCCAGGTGCTTGCCGCTGCGGCTTCCGGAAACGCTGTGCACCCAGGGCAGGAAGCGCGGTCCGTCCTTGACGAAGAAGAAGGTCAGCACGAGCACCAGGAACAGGGTGATCAGCACCGACGTCGCGGTGGACACACCACTGAACACGCCGCTGGCGATCTGCTCAGAACTCGACTGCAGCCGGGAGACGATCGCGTCCACAGCCGAATCCAGTTGTTCGTCACGGATTCTCAGCGGTGGACCTTGTAACCAGTCGCGCACCTGCTCGACGCCCGCGCTCGACTTGTCGGCCAGCTCCGGCGCCTGGTCCACGACCGACGGCACGATCAGCGCGATGACGCCGGCCAGCACACCGATCAAACCGATCACCCCGATCGAGGCGGCCGCGGCGGGCGGCAAACCGTGTGCGGTGAGCCAGCGGACCGGCGGCCACAGCACTGTGGCGACCACGATCGCCAGCGCCACCGGCAAGATCACCACCCACAGCCGGGCCACCAGGAATCCCAGCACCCACGCGCCCGCCGCGATGGCGACGATGCACAGCGCCCACTTGGCCAGCCACAGCAGGCCCACCCCGATGACGTCACCGCGATCCCGCAAGGTGGGCTTGTCCGGTCCGTGGCCTTTGCTACGTTCGCTCACCGGCCCAGTCTGGCACGAGGTCACCGGATCGAGCAGGGCTCGAGCCCGCCCTCCATACCGGTTGCGGCCCCGTCGGGCACGCGTGCGGCGCGGAAGCGGGACGCGGTTTGACCCGGCAGCCGCTGGTCATCACCTGAACAGGTCATGGGAAGGGTGGTTGTCGTGCGGTGTGTGGTGTTTGGTGCGACAGGCTACATCGGCGGACGGCTGGTGCCGGAGCTGCTGCGCGCCGGTCATACGGTTCGGGTGCTGGCGCGCACACCGGGCAAGCTCGCCGATGCTCCCTGGCGCGATCGCATCGAGGTGCTGGCCGGTGACGTGACGTCCGCCGCCGATGTGCGCGCCGCGCTTTCCGGACAGGACGTGCTGTACTACCTGGTCCATTCGCTGACGCGCGCCGACTTCGACACGGTGGACCGGGAGGCCGCCACGCTGGTCGCGGCCGAGGCGGCGCACGCGGGGCTGACCAGGATCGTCTACCTGGGCGGCATCGTCCCGGACGAGCAGCGGCTGTCGCGCCACTTGGCCTCCCGATCCGAGGTCGGCGAGATCCTGCTGGCGGGCTCGGTGCCCGCCTTGGTGCTGCGCGCCGCGGTGATCATCGGTTCCGGCTCGGCCAGTTTCGAGATGCTGCGCTACCTGACCGAGCGTTTGCCGATGATGGTCACACCGCGTTGGGTACGCAACAGGATCCAGCCGATCGCGGTGCGTGACGTGCTCTACTACCTGGCCGAGGCGGCGACGCTGCCCGAAGGCGCCGGCGGCGCGTTCGACATCGGCGGTCCCGACGTGCTGACCTATGTACGGATGATGCGCGACTACGCCGAAGTGGCGCAGCTGCCGCGACGGCTGATCGTGCCGGTGCCGGTACTGACGCCGTGGTTGTCGGCGCAGTGGGTGAATCTGGTGACCCCGGTGCCACGCGCCATCGCCGTGCCGCTGATGGAGTCGCTGATCAACGACGTGGTCTGCCGCGACCACGCGATCGCCGAACTCATCCCGGACCCGCCGGGCGGACCGACCGGTTACCGGCGGGCGGTGACGTTGGCGTTGGAGAAGATTCGCGACCTGGATGTGCCGACCAGGTGGTCGGATGCCGATCCGCCGGGCGAGCCCTCGGATCCGCTGCCTACCGACCCCGAATGGTCGGGTGGCTCGCTGTACCGGGATGTGCGCGAACGGCACACCGACGCCGACCCGGCGACGCTGTGGCGGGTGATCGAGGCGATCGGGGGCGAACACGGCTGGTATTCCTTCCCGCTGGCCTGGTCGCTGCGCGGCTGGATGGACCGGCTCGCGGGCGGCGTCGGTCTCGGGCGCGGCCGTCGCGATCCACACCGGCTGCACGAGGGCGAGGCGCTGGATTGGTGGCGGGTGGAGCGGCTCGAGCGACCTCGGTTGCTGCGGCTGCGCGCCGAGATGCGGGTGCCGGGCCGGGCCTGGCTGGAGCTCTCGGTCGAGCCGGACGGTCCGGGCGCCACCTACCGCCAGCGTGCCCTGTTCGAACCGCGCGGGCTGGCCGGGCATCTGTACTGGAAGTCCATCGCGCCGTTCCACGCGGTCATCTTCGGTGGGATGGCGCGCAATATCACCGGCGCCGCGGAATCGTCGCGCACGGGATGACCGCGAGTTCGTCGGAGGGCGAGGCGGTCTCGATGCGGCGCGAAGGTCCGCATTCTCCCCAGCGTGCACCTACCCTGATTCCGGTGGCGATTTCGGAGTGATGACGGCTGGGAGTCTCGGTGGGCGCGGCATTGGTCAAAGGTCAGAACGGGGCATTGGACGTGGCCCGCGTGCTGGTGTCGGTGCGGACCGAGGCCGCGGTCGACGTATCGGCGCTGCTGGTGACCGAAGCGGGGCGCGTGCGATCGGACGCGGACTTCGTGTTCTTCAATCAACCGAGCGCGCCGGGCGTGTCGCTGAGGCGCGGAACGCCTGCCGCGCTGTCGGTTTCGCTCGGCGAACTGCCCCCGGACGTCGCGCAGCTGCGTGCGGTGCTCACCCTCGACGATCCGGCGGAGTCCTTCGGCGGGTTCCCGCCGCCGATCGCCACGGTCGCCGACGCGGCGGGGACCGTGCTGTACGAGTACCGCATCGAGGGTTTGGGCAGTGAATCCGTGGTGATCGCGCTGGAGCTGTACCGCCGCCAGGACTCGTGGAAGGTGCGCGCGGTCGGACAAGGTTATGCGGGCGGGTTCGCCGCGCTCGTCACCGATCACGGCGTGAGCGTGGACGACGAACCAGCCCAAGGAGGCACCGCATCCTCGAGCTCTACCGCGCCCGCGACCACCTGGACCACGCCGCCGACCGACGTCTTCACCGTTCCCGGCGAGGCCCGGCTTTCCTTCGACAAGCGCGCGACGCTGGACCTGCGTAAACGTGAAGTCGCGAAAGTTCTCATCGACAAGAACGCTTTCGGAATCCGCGCCCGCGTCGTGCTCGTCATCGACAAAACCGGCAGCATGACTCGGCAGTACCGCGACCAGGTCGTACATCGTGTCGTGCAGCGGATGATTCCGGTGGCCACCCAGCTCGACGACGACGGCACGCTGGAGGCGTATCTCTACGCGGTCTCCTTCGCCAAGTTGCCCGATATCGCCGTCGAGCACGGTGACGAGTGGGCGCGGACCTACCTGCATCTCACCGGAACCCACGGGGGCATCGACTACGACCGGCTCGGCGGCCGCAACGACGAACTGCCGATCATGCGCGACATCATCGACTCGCTGCGCCGAGGCGATCGCCCCACACTCGTGTTGTTCTTCACCGACGGGGGCTTCGCCAAGAAGCGCGAGATCGCGGCGCTCATGCGCGAAGCTTCGCTGCGGCCCGCCTTCTGGCAGTTCGTCGGCCTCGGCCGCGCCAACTACGGCCTGCTGCGCACCCTGGACGAGCTGTCGGACCGGGCGGTCGACAACGCGGGGTTCTTCGCCCTCGACGACATCGATCAGGTCGACGACACGCAGCTCTACGCGCGATTGCTCGGCGAGTTCCCGGACTGGCTGCGCGCGGCGCGAACCGCGGGCATCCTGCGCTGACCCACGCGGTGACCGCGCAGCGGCATCAACGCGTCGAACAGCGCAAAGCTGCCCTGCCCACTCGACATTACCCGCCTGATATAGCGAGAAGCTATGGCGGTGTGGAGTTTCGGTGCGCCTCGGATCAGCCGATGACGGCGTTCATGATGGTGCCCGCGCTGGTGGCGATCACCCCGCCGATCATGGCTCCCGCCACCATCTTCGGTGATTCGAGCCCGCCGCCGGTCCACTTCTCCCAGGCGAAGCGGCCACCGGCGTAGATGATGCCGCAGATGCCCGACAGGAGCACGAACCACGTCAGGTAACGGACCAGTTGGAGGAACTTGTCGGAGATCGGCGGTGCTTCTGGAGTGGGATTGCCGATCTGCGCCAAGGTGTCGTAAGCGGCGGCCAGGATCATCGTCGTTCGCTCATTCTGGATTCGGGACAGGGGCAGGTGATTCGCTGAGAAGATCGTATCCGTTCGCTCGCCGCGATGCAGTCGGGTCCGTGCAGCGCAGGAAAGTTCGCGTTTCCCGGTAGCCTGGCCGGGTCTGCCTGTCTCGCGGCTGGTCGGGAACGTTGCGCGCAGTGCGCACACCGCAGCGCGGTCTGTGCCCGTATCCTGGTTCGTGGCCGAATTCATCGGTAGTCGAACGGCTTTCGCATAGCGACTGGTCGGCGGCAGGGTTGTATTCGAGCGTAGAGGGAGTAGACGGTGAGCATCATTCTGGCGTCGGTCGGCGATTCGTTCACGACGTTGGCGCAGATCGGCAATCCGACCCCGGAGGCGCCGCCCTTGGCGGACAAGCTCTTACAGTTCGTCCGGTATCTCACCTGGTTCGCGCTGGCGTCCGGCATCGTCAGCATCATCTACGCGGGCGGCAGATTCGCCTGGGAGAAGTGGAGCGGCGGCGGCTTGCAGTCGCCGAAGATGATCGCGGGTGCGATGCTCGGCGGAGTGGTCGCCACCAGCGCGGGCACCATCATGAACACCGTTCTGGAGTTCTGACCGCGGGCGCGACGCGGCGATCCCGCCCGGCACATCCTCGTCGGTGACGACGAGCGTGCCGAGAACGGGTCGCCGCGAGGCGCCGGTCGCGACCGCCGAGGGTGCCGCCGGATGTTTCGCGTCCGTCATACGGTTCCCCCTTTTCCTGCGATCACCGCGTTGACCTGCTATTTCCGTTGCTCGGGGCGGCTATACTCCGGTGCGGATCTCGCGGTGCCCGACACGATCGGAGACGGAGCAGGATCATGGACGACAGGACCGGCGGCGAGTCCGGGGTCTCGCGGCGCACGGCGCTCGGTATCGCGGCGGCATCGGTGGTCGCGGCCGGGTTGGCGGCGTGTGGGGGTGACGACGAAGACCGCGCCCCGGGCTTCGTCCCTGAGGACGCCGCCACGATCGCCAAGGACGCCTACGTCTTCGGGTATCCGCTCGTCCTGATGGACGTCACGCGCGAGGCGGCGGAGGGGGCCACGCCCGCCAACCGGTTCCAGCACGCGACGGCGTTGCCCAGCCCGGCACAACGCGACGTCGTGCGACTGGACCGGGATTCGCTGCGTTCGACCGCTTGGCTGGATGTGACGGCCGAGCCGATGGTGCTGAGCGTTCCCGCGATGGACAGTGGCCGGTTCTGGCTCGTGCAAGTGCTGGATGCCTGGACGAACAACGTGCACAATCCGAGCCAGGCGCGGCCGCAGGCGAGATCGGCCACTGCACCGTATTCCTATGTGGTGACCGGTCCGGGATGGTCGGGCACGTTGCCGGGCGGTCTTACGCCGTTGCCGATGCCGACGCCGACGGTGTGGCTGATCGTCCGGATCCAGGTCGACGGGGAGAACGATCTGCCGGTTGTCCGCTCGTTGCAGCAGGAATTGCGGCTGGTTCCGTTGAGTGCGTGGATCGCGGGCGGCGAGCCGCCGGCTCCCGCCGCTCCGCCGCGGCAGGCGAGTGTACAGCCGCCGCCCGAATGGGTCGCGGAGATGGACGCGGGAGTGTTCTTCGATCGGATGTGCGCGCTGTTGTCGATCAACCCGCCCGCTCCCGAGGACGCCCCCGCCATGCGGCGCTTCGCGGAGATCGGTATCCGGCCCGGCGGCGCGGTCGAGGGTCTGTCGGAAGGCGATCTCTCGGCCGCGATCGACACCGCCAAACAGCAGATTCCGGTGTATCTGGGCGCCCGCACGGTCAACGAGAACGGTTGGCTCATCGATCCCCTCGTCGGGCGCTTCGGCACCGACTACATGCTGCGCGCCGCCATCGCGCAGATCGCGCTCGGCGCCAGTCTGGCCGAGAACGCCTTCTATCCGACGCTGTTCGCGTCGACCGACGCGGGCGGCGGCGCGGGCCGATTCCGGCTGCATTTCGCGCCCGGCCAACTGCCGCCCGTCGACGACTTCTGGTCGTTGACCGCCTATGGCGCCGACAGCTACCTGGTGCCCAATCCGGCCGGGATCTACGCGGTGGGCCACCCGGCGCCGGTGGTGCTCAATCCCGACGGGTCCTCCGATATCGCGTTGCAGTACAGCGACCCGGGGCCGGGTGTGCCCGCCGGGAACTGGTTACCCATCCCGGAATCCGGTCAGTTCTCGCTGACCCTGCGCATGTACGCGCCCAAGGCGGAGGCGATCCAGGGACGGTGGCGTCCACCGCCGCTGCTGCCGGTGTTCTGATCCGGGTCCATGCCCTGATCCGGTCGGTGAACCACGCGCGGCTGCTCACGGCCCGCCGAAAGCCGTGGGCAACCGGCATCGAGTGGAAGGTGCGTCCTTCGGCCCTGCTCGGCGGGTGAACCGTCCCACCACCGCGGTATCGTCTACGCGCTGACCAGCAATTTCGCTGTGTTCGCCGGTTATAATCCGGGACGGTTGCGGCGCGGCACCGGTCGAGCGGAGGCGGAACAGGATCATGGGCGAGTGGACCTACCGCGATTCCGCGCTGTCGCGCCGCGCCGCGCTCGGCCTGGCGGCGACGTCGGTGGCCGCGCTGGGTGCGGCGGCGTGCGCCGGATCGAACGGGGAGGGCTCGACCCAACGCTCCATGACCAGCGAGGGCGGCATGATCGCCAAGGACGCCTACGTATTCGGCTTTCCGCTGGTGCTGATGGACTCGACCCGGTCGATCGCCGAGGCGACCACACCCGCCAACCGGTTCGACCACGCCACGGCGTTGTACACCGCGGCGCAACGGAGGGTGGTGCGGCCGGACCCCGACACACTGCACTCGACCGCTTGGCTGGATGTGACGGCCGAGCCGATGGTGCTGAGCGTTCCCGCGATGGGTGGTAGCCGGTTCTGGCTGGCGCAAGTGCTGGATGCCTGGACGAACAACGTGCACGCCCCGAGCAGCATCCGGCCGCGGACCGAGCCCACGGCCGCGTCGCACACCTACGTGGTGACCGGTCCGGGATGGTCGGGCGCGCTGCCGGAGGGTCTCACGCCGTTGCCGATGCCGACGCCGACGGTGTGGCTGATCGTCCGGATCCAGGTCGACGGGGAGAACGATCTGCCGGTTGTTCGCTCGTTGCAGCAGAGGGTGAAACTGGTTCCGTTGAGTGCGTGGATCGCGGGCGCCGAGCCGCCCGCGCGCGCCGCTCCGCCGGGCGGGGACACGGACGCGCAACGCGCGGTCGACCAGGTCCTGGAGATGGACGCGCCGGAGTTCTTCGATCGGATGTGCGCGCTCTTGTCGATCAACCCGCCGGCGCCAGAGGATGCGCCCGCCATGCGGCGCTTCGCGGAGATCGGCATCCGGCCCGGCGGTGCGGTCGAAGGCGTGTCCGAGGCCGAACTGACCGCCGCGGCCGAGACCGTCGAGCAGCAACTCCCGGTGACCATCGGAGCGAATACGAGCAACGACAACGGCTGGGTCTCCGATCTCGGGGCGGGCCGGTTCGGCACCGACTATCTGTTGCGTGCCGTCACGGCGTTCGGCGCTCTCGGCATCCCCTTGCCGGAGGACGCGCACTACTTCTTCACGGCGGTCCCCGCGGGCGCGGGCCCTTTCCGGCTGCACTTCGTGTCGGGCGAGTTGCCGCCGGTCGACGCCTTCTGGTCGCTGGCCGTCTACGACGCCGAGGACTATCTGGTGGCCAACCCGGCCGAGATCTACTCGGTGGGCCATCATGTACCCGTCGTGCTCAACCCGGATGGCTCCCTGGACCTCACGCTCCAGCACGACGACCCCGGCCCGGGCGTCCCCCAGGGCAACTGGCTGCCCGTCCCGGAATCGGAGCCGTTTTCGGTGACCCTGGCCTTGTTCGCGCCGAAAGCGGCGGTCTTGCAGAGGCGTTGGCAGCCACCGCCGCTGATTGCGCTGCGGTGAGCCGGTCCTCGCGACCAGGTCGAGCGCGGGAGTTCGCGAATCGGTGGCGCGGCCGTCGCCGCAAAAAGTAAACGGGTTTTACTAAACACTGTTCACGGAGCTTGGTTCTGTGGTTGCATCTGCTTGGACCGAGTTCCCACATCGTCGTCCAGGTCTGCGCCAGGACCGGACCGTAGGAGTTAGCCGTGACCGTGACCACGCCGTCGATCCCGACGGGATTCGACTTCACCGACCCCGACCTGCTCGCCAGCCGCCTGCCCATCGCGGAGTTCGCCGAACTGCGCCGCACCGCCCCGGTGTGGTGGTGCGCTCAGCACAACCGGGCCAGCGGCTTCGACGACGGCGGGTACTGGGTCGTCTCCAAGCTCGCGCACATCAAGGAGATCTCCAAGAATCCCGAGGTGTTCTCCTCGCATCAGAACACCGCGATCATCCGGTTCAACGAGGAGACCACGCGCGAGCAGATCGACATGCTCGGCGACATGCTGTTGCTCAACCTCGACCCGCCCAAGCACACCAAGACCCGCCGCATCATCTCCAAGGGGTTCACGCCGCGGGCGGTGGAGAGCCTGCGCGCCGCGCTCTCCGAACGCGCCGCTCGGATCGTGCATGAGGCCAAGAAGGCCGGTAGCGGCGATTTCGTCGAGCAGGTCGCCTGTGAACTGCCGTTGCAAGCCATCGCCGAATTGCTGGGCATCCCGCAGGAGGACCGGAAGAAGATCTTCGACTGGTCCAACCAGATGATCTCCTACGACGACCCGGAATTCGAGGGCGATCACCAAGCCGCCACCGCGGAGGTGATGGGTTACGCCTGGAACATGGCCGAGCAGCGGCGTGCCTGCCCGGCCGAGGACATCGTCACCCAACTGGTCAACGCCGACATCGACGGCGAACACCTGGGCTCGGACGAGTTCGCGTTCTTCGTCATCCTGCTGTCGGTGGCGGGCAACGAGACCACGCGTAATTCGATCACCCACGGCATGAAGGCGTTCGTGGACAACCCCGAGCAATGGGAGATCTACAAGCAGCAGCGTCCGCGCACCGCGCCCGACGAGATCGTCCGGTGGGCCACCCCCGTCACCGCCTTCCAGCGCACGGCGACCCAGGACACCGTGCTCGGCGGCCAAGAGATCAAGAAGGGCCAGCGGCTGGGATTGTTCTACAGCTCGGCCAATTTCGACGAGGAGGCGTTCGAGAATCCGTTCACCTTCGACGTGCTGCGCGATCCGAATCCGCACGTGGGATTCGGCGGTACCGGCACGCACTACTGCGTGGGCGCGAACCTGGCCCGGCTGCAGATCGATCTGATGTTCAACGCCATCGCCGATGCGATGCCCGGCCTGCGGCAGGTGTCCGATCCGGTGCGGTTGCGATCGGGCTGGTTGAACGGGATCAAGCGCTGGGACGTCGAATACGCTTGAATCGTTCGGTGCAACAGTCCAGACCACGGGGCCGTGCGCCGGTGGTGACCGACACCGACATCCGGCGGGTCGCCAGCAGATTGCTGGTCGAGCGCGGGCCCGACGCGGTCACCCTGCGCGCCATCGCGCGTGAGCTCGGTGTCACCGCGCCCGCCCTGTACCGGTATTACAAGTCGCTGGAAGACCTGCTGGAGCGCCTGCGCCTGGACTTCTGCGCCGACCTGGCCGAAGACCTGACCGCGGAGATCGCCACACTGCCCGACGACGGCGCCGTGCAGTTCTTCGCCATCTGCCGTGGCTTCCGGCGCTGGGCGCTGACGCACACCAGGGAGTTCACCCTGGTGTTCGCTTCGCCCGGCACCGGGCAGGCTCGCGCGCTGCGCCGCTTCGACGAGCCGTTCGGCCGGATCTTCCTGGCCGCGGCGGGCAGGCTGCTGGCCAACTACGACATCGTCACCCCACCCACCGACGTCATCCCGCCGGAGTTGCGCGAGGATTTGGCGCACTTCCAGACCGAACTGCTGGCCGCGCTGTCGGAGTCGGGCCAGAAGTTTCCCGCCGAGAAACTGGATCTCGGGGTGACGTATCTGATGATCCAGATCTGGGCGCGGCTCTACGGCCATGTCACGCTCGAGGTGTTCGGGAACTACCCGATCCCGCTGGAGAATCCGGAGATCCTGTTCGACGCGATGCTGGCCGATCTCGGCCGCACGGCGGGCCTGCTCGCCGAGTGAGACCCGGTGGCTCGTGCGCTATATGCGGGCGCCCTTGGCGCGATTGCACGCGCGGCACAGGATCTGGAGGTTGGCGGCGCTGGTCGCGCCGCCGCGGCTGAGCGGGATGATGTGGTCGAATTCCAGGTAGTGCCCGTCGCCGCATTCGACGCACCGTCCGCCGTCGCGCTGCCACACCTGCGCCTTCACCTCTTGCGGAATGCTTCGGGTGTCGCGCTGGCCCGGGGTGAGGACGAGACGTTTGGCCACGCGCAGGGCGCCTTCCAGGGCGGCCGTGACGTAGTCCGGATCGTCGACGGCGAAGGTCGCGCCGCCGCGCGCGGAGGTGGCCGCGATCACCACCGTCCCCTGTTCCGCGTGCACGGAGACGACGCGGGACCAGGGCATCTCGATGCCGGTGTCGGCGCCGACGAAACGCAGCTTCTTGTTGCTGCCGATCAGCCTGCCCTCGGTGAGCTTCGGGCCGCGAGCGAGTTGACGCACGTGTGTGGCGGGCAGGTCCAGATGCACCGTCTCCTCGGGGTCCAGGTGCAGGCCCGGCGTGCGGACGAGCGGCAGATCGCCCGTGCGCAGCCGGTAGAGGGTGTTCCCGCGATGCATCCGTCGGCGCAGATCCTCGATCAGCGGCCCACCCAGCGCGAGTTCGGTGACCGCCTGCTCGAACAGTTCCAGTTCCGCGTGCCTGACCTCACCGTCGGCGAAGGCGAAGGTGACAAGCCGCTCGACGTAGCTGAGCGCCACGTCACGCAAGGCCGTCCGACCCGCTTCGGCGTCGATGCGCTGATAGCGCAACGACGCCCACAACGCCGCCCACTCGGGACCACGCGGGCCGTGGCCGGTGAGCACCCGCCACGCCCGGGTGTGCCAATGGGTGAGGTATTCCTCGATCTCCTGTTCACACCTTTGGCACGGTGCGAGCCCGCCGAAGAGCTTCCGGCGCAGCGGGTTACCGCAACGATCGCAATGACGGCCGCTGTGCGGGTGGCGTAGCCGCCTGTCCTCGGTCCATTCGGTCCCGTCCCACCAACGTAGGCGTTGCGGGTTGTCCGGATCCGGGTGCCAGTCGGCGTATTCGGGATTCGGGGGTGGCACGGGAGCGTGCGGTGCGGTTTCGGGGATGTACCGGTTGAGGTCGACCGGTCGGGGGCGCGGCAAGGGCGAGGTGTCCACGCGGTCGAGCACTTCGGTGCGCGGCCAGGCGGGGGAGTCGAAGCTCGGTCGAGCCCCTGCGGATTGCCCGGTCGGCTCGGCGGACCGGCGGTGGTGATCGGTTACCAGTTGCGATGGAACGTCTTCCGCGGTGACGTTCGGTACGTCGGCTCGCTCGATCCCGGCGGGGGATTCCCCGTTCGCAAGGGCGGGGCCGGAGGGCAAAGGCCCTTGCGCGACGTGCCGGGCCGGGGTGAGGTCGTGCCGTGCGGGCTGGTCGGCGGGCTCCGCCGTGGGCGTCGAGCGGGCCGGAAGTCGTTCCTGCGCCGACGTGGTCGCGGTGGACCGGAGTACCCGGAACGGGTTGGTGGGATGAGTGGTGCGGGCGGGCGTCGAGGGATCCTCGATTCGGACGCCGAACTCGGTGACCAACCCCGCCAGTCCGCTGGACCAGCCCTGGCCGATGGCGCGGAAACGCCACTGCTCGTCGCGGCGGTAGAACTCACCGAACATCAGCGCGGTCACCGCGTCCACGTCATCGATCTCGAACGTCACGACCGCACCGTCGACGGAGTGCACGGCGACGGTCAGCCCGTGGATGTCGCCGAAAGTGCCCCCGTCCACGGAACCGGAGACGACGATGCGATCGACGTCGGCTTCGGTGCGCGGCAGCGAGACGCTCAGTCGCGCGGTGCCCGGCGCGGGTTCCTGATCGAGCGTGACCGCCTGGGAGACATGCCGCGGGGCGTTGTAGAACACGAGGTCCCGGTCCGAGCGGACTGTGCCGGACGCGTCCAGCAGCAAGGCGTGCGCATCCACCGCATGCTCCGACCGCCATGAAACAACCACGGCTAGAAGGGATGTCGGTACCGCTGCGTTCGCGCCCTTGCTGAGTTTCATTGTGCTCGCACTATGCCACGACCCTCCGACACGCCGAACGTGCGAGGGGATGGCCTTCGGCGGGGCGTGCGGCACAGTGGTCCTATGACGAACCCGAAACGCCCGGGTCGTAAGCCGCCGACCCCGAAGTTGCCCGGTGGGCGTGTGCCCGGTCCCACCGACGTCCTGGCCGCCGCGCAGGCGGCCGTCGAAGCCGCGCAGACGGCCGCGGGCCAAGCGCTGGAAGCCGCCCAGCTGACCGCGACGTCGGCGTTCGACGCGGCGGTGCGGCTGCCGCCGGCATCGGCTCAGCTGGCCGCCCAATTGCCAGACCTGGTCGAGAACCTCTCGACCGCGATCGAACGGCTCAACTCCACCATCGATCGGCTCGACCGCACTCTGGCCCTCGCCGACCCGGCCTTCGCGGCCTACGACCGGCTGCTGCCCCGGCTGGAGGCGATGATCTCGCTCGGCGAGGACGTGCTCGGGCGATTGGCGAAGTTGCCCGGCGTCGCCTTGCTGGGCAAGCTGACCGGTCTGAGCGCGCCGGAACAACCCGCCGAGGAGCCGCCCCGGCGCAAGCCCGCCAAGCGGCGCAAATGACCGAGTACGAGCGTTCAGCGGTGTGCGTGGTCGGCGGCCGCGCGCAGCGTGGCGGCCGCCTTGACCAGGACCTCGTGGTACTCCTCGGCCGGGTCGGAGTCGAGCACGATGGCGCCGCCCGCCCCGATTCGCCAGCGTCCGCCGTAGCGGACGGCGGTGCGGATCACGATGTTCAGGTCCGCTGTGCCACCGAGCCCGAGGAAGCCGATCGTGCCCGAATAGACACCGCGCGCCTCGGTTTCCAGTTCATCGATGATCTCCATGGTGCGCAGCTTCGGCGCGCCGGTCATCGATCCGCCGGGAAAACACGCGCGCAGGCAATCGATCACGCCGACCTCCGGCCGCAGCCTGCCGCGCACCGTGGACACCAGTTGATGGACGGTCGCGTACTGCTCGGTGGCCATCAGTTTCGGCACGTACACGCTGCCGATCTCGCAGACCCGGCCCAGATCGTTGCGCAGCAGATCGACGATCATGAGGTTTTCCGCCCTGGTCTTCGGACTGTCGGCCAACTCGAGGCGCAGGCGCTCGTCCTGCTCAGGGGTCGCGCCGCGCGGCGCGGTCCCCTTGATCGGCTTGCTCTCCACGATGCGCCTGCGGTCGACCTTCAGGAAGCGCTCCGGCGACGAGCACGCGATGTCGAGATCGTCGAAGCGCAGATAGGCGGCATACGGGGCGGGATTGCACCGGCGTAGCGTGCGGTAGAAATCGAGGCCTTCGGCCGCGGCGGCGGGGATCGTGGCGCTGTCGGTCAAGCAGATCTCGTAGGACTCCCCGGCGTGCAGCCGCTCGTGGCAGACCGCGATGTCGGCGAGGTAGCGCTCCCGGCCGCGAGTGAGCAGCGGCGCGACGGCGTCGCCGTCCTGAGGCACCTCGAGCGGCGGCGGATTCGTCCAGGTCGGAAGGGTATCCAGGGTTTCGCGGGTGTCGCGCAGCCAGTCGGCGGCGGATCGGGCGGTTTCCCCGTCGTCGCTCAGCGCCAGCAGGTGCGTCCGCCCGCCGACGTGGTCGACGACCACCATTCGATCGGCGAAGATCCACTGCGCGTCGGGAGTCGGTGCGCGGTGGACCGCGTTCGCACCGCAGTCGGCTTTCACCTCATAGCCGAGATAGCCGACGTAGCCGCCGACGAAATCGAAGGGCAGCTCGGGCGCTTCCAGGCGGCGCTTGCGCAGTTCGGCGGCCAGGAAATCGAGGATGCCGCCCGGTGCGGTGCGCCGATGTCCGTCGGCGGACTCGACGGTCACCTCGCCGTCGCCCACGCGGTAGCGCAGCACCTCGGCCAGCGGGCCGCCGGCGTCACCCAGGAAGGAGAACCGGTCCGCTCCGGGTTCGACATGCTCGCTGTCCAGCCAGAACGCCGTGGGGGAGTTGCCGTACAGCTGCACGAACGCGCTCTCGGTATCGATCGGCCGTTCGATGACGGACCGCTGGAGCCGGAAGGTCCGCGGGAGCGCAGGATCGGGGCGAACCGGATCCGCGGCCCGGGCGGATGATCCGCGGTCGGTGGGACGCTCGAGCTCGACCGCTGCGGCGGGGAACTGCTCGGCCGCGAGCGGCATGTGCGTGGTCCAGGCGGGGGAAAGGGAGGAGCCCGAGGCGACCGGGTCCGGCGCGGTCTCGCGCTCGATCGACCGGCTCGCAGTGGGAGGCGCAGGTCGGCTGCGATGCGTGGCGGTGAGTCTCGCGAAGTTGCGCAGCAAACCGGCGCCGAACTCGCTGGCGATCGACTCCGGGTGGAACTGCACGCCCCACTGCGGCCGGGTGCGGTGCCGTACGCCCATGACGACCCCGTCGCCGGACAGCGCGGTGACCTCCAGATCGCCTGGCAGCGGCCGCAGCGCGGCCAGCGAGTGATAGCGCACGGCGGTGAAGCCTTGCGGAAGCCCGGCGAACAGGTGCCGGCCGTCGTGCTCGATGCGATCGAGATAGCCGTGCCTGGCGGCGGGCGCCCCGGCGACCACGCCGCCCGCCGCGACGACGATGCCCTGATGGCCCAGGCACACCCCGAGCAGCGGCAGGTGGCTCTCGCGGATCACCGCCGCGGAAATTCCCACGTCGCGCGGCACGTCCGGCCGCCCCGGTCCGGGCGAGACGACGACGTTGTCGAACCGGCCGAGATCGAGTTCGGCGACCGTGCGCGCCTCGTCGTTGCGCACGACCGTCGGCTCGACGCCGTTCACCTCGCTGATCAGCTGATACAGGTTATAGGTGAAGGAGTCGTAGTTGTCGATCAACAGCGTGTGCATGGTTCTGGAAACCCTACGCCGCGCCGGTGAGAGCTAACTGTTGTCGTCTGCCTTCAGTTAGGGTCGGCAGGTGGTGCACAATGTGGGGCATGTCTGTTGCGCAACCGGTCGATGTGGATCCCGCGGTCGTCGACTTCGCCGTCGTCGGAAAGTGGATGGATGAGCAGGGTCTGCCCTCGGGGGACTTCGAGGATGTGACCGCGCTGGGCGGCGGAACGCAGAACATCATGCTCCGTTTCACTCGCGGTGGCCGCACCTACGTGCTGCGCCGTGGGCCGAAGCACCTGCGAGCCAAGAGCAACGATGTGATTCGCCGCGAGGCCCGGCTGCTCGGTGCGCTGGGCGACACCGAGGTCCGCGCACCCCGGGTGATAGCGGCCTGCGCCGACGAGTCGGTGCTCGGCGCGGTCTTCTATCTGATGGAGCCGATCCACGGTTTCAACCCGCAGAACGAACTGCCCCAGCTGCACGCGAGTGATCCGGAGATTCGCAGGCGGATGGGCCTTTCCGCGGTCGAGGCCATCGCGCGGCTCGGCGCGCTGGACTATCGCGCGCTCGGCTTGGCCGACTACGGCAAGCCGGAGGGTTTCCTGGAGCGCCAGGTGCCGCGCTGGCTCGGTGAGCTCGAGTCCTATTCGGCCAACGAGGGCTACCCCGGTCCGCAGATCCCCGGTGTGGCGGCGGTGGGCGAGTGGCTGGACCGCAACCGTCCCGCCCAGTGGACGCCGGGCATCCTGCACGGCGACTGCCATCTGGCGAACATGATGTTCTCCTTCGACGGTCCGCAGGTGGCGGCGATGGTCGACTGGGAGATGTCCACCATCGGCGACCCGCTGCTCGACCTCGGCTGGCAGATCGCCACCCGCCCGGAACCGGGCACCACCGGCGCGGCGCTGGTGGGCAAGCTCGGCGCGGTCGGCGGGCTGCCGACGGCGGAGGAGATGATCGCGCACTACGGGCAGTTCTCCGAGCGCGACCTGAGCGCGATGCCCTGGTACACCGTGCTGGCCTGTTTCAAGCTCGGCATCGTCCTGGAAGGCACGCACGCGCGCGCGTTCGCCGGGAAGGCCCCTGAGCAGGTGGGCGATTTCCTGCACGCGATCACGCTGGAACTCTTCGAGCGGGCGCGGCGGCTGATGGAATGACTGTCGGGATGTTGCGATAGTTGACCGGATATCGGTTGAGGGTGTTATCCGGCCACGCCTACCTCGAGCGCATGCCGATCGTTCCCGACGTCGAGGACTGGACCTGGGTGCTCGAACAGCCCTGTCCGGAATGCGGTTTCGACGCCGCCGCGACCACTTACGAAGCCGTGCCCGCGCTCACCAAGGAGACAGCCGTCCGCTTCGGTGCGGTACTCGGCCGCCCGGGCGTCCGCACGCGACCGGACGAATCGACCTGGTCCGCGCTGGAATACGGCGCGCACGTGCGCGACGTGTGCCGTCTGTTCGACACTCGCCTCGGTCAGATGCTCGACGGTGACCCCGACGGCGAGGCGCCACGCTTCGCGAATTGGGATCAGGACGCGACCGCGATCGCCGACCGCTACAACGAGCAGGACCCGGCCCGGGTGGCCGCGGAGTTGGACGAGGCGGCCGAGCGGGTGGCGCGCTCCTTCGAGTCGGTGCCGCCCGGGCGGCGCGGGCTACGCGGGGCGCGCAGCGACGGGGCGCTGTTCACGGTGGAGTCCTTCGCGCGGTACTTCGTGCACGATCTGGTGCACCACGTGCACGACGTCCGGGGCTGACTGTCGCGCAACTGTAACGCGTTCGGGTTCGAGGTCACGCTATACCGACGATTTTTTCCGCCGGTACTAGAACGCGTTACATTTTTCTCGTAGTGTGGGTGCAGTCACATACAAGCACGCGCATGCGAGAGGGTCGACAGGAATGAAGACGAAGGGCGCGATCCTGTGGGGGATCGACCAGCAGTGGTCGGTGGAGGAGATCGAGGTCGGCGACCCGGTCGCCGGCGAGGTGCAGATCCGGATGGAAACCGCCGGCATGTGCCACTCCGACCATCACATCGTGACCGGTGCGACCCCGATGCCGTCCTTCCCCGTCATGGGCGGGCACGAGGGTGCGGGCGTGATCACGAAACTGGGCCCGAACTGCCCGGCCGATCTCCAGGTCGGCGACCACGTGATCCTGTCGTTCATCCCCGCGTGCGGTCGCTGCCCGGCGTGCGTGGCAGGACACATGGCGCTGTGCGACCTGGGCGCGGGCCTGCTCATGGGGCAGGCGATCAGCGACGGCACCTACCGCATCCAGGCCCGCGGGGAGAACGTCATCCCGATGTGCCTGCTGGGCACCTTCGCGCCGTACATGACGGTGCACCACACCTCGGTGGTCAAGATCGATCCGAGCATTCCCTTCGAGGTGGCCTGCCTGGTCGGCTGCGGCGTCCCCACCGGCTTCGGCTCCGCCACCCACGTCGCCCAGGTGTCCCCGGGGGAGACCGTGGTGATCGCGGGCATCGGCGGCGTGGGCATGAGCGCGCTGCAGGGCGCGGTGCTGTCGGGCGCCTCGAAGGTGGTGGCCGTCGACCCCAATCCGTGGAAACGCGAGCAGGCGCAGAAGTTCGGCGCCACGCACACCTACGAGAGCATGGC
Organism: Nocardia sputi; assembly: GCF_023501985.1. Taxonomy (NCBI): domain Bacteria; kingdom Bacillati; phylum Actinomycetota; class Actinomycetes; order Mycobacteriales; family Nocardiaceae; genus Nocardia; species Nocardia sputi. Next base: position 29,639 of record NZ_JAMFLC010000024.1, read on the forward strand.
CGCCGCGATCATGCCGCTGATGGAGGCCACCGAGGGACGGATGGCCGAGAAGGTCATCCTGACCATGGGCGAGATGCGCGGCGAGTACATCGAGGAGGGCCTCATCCTCACCTCGAAGGCGGGCACGTTGGTGGTCACCTCGATGGGCCGGATGGACGAGAACGACGTGAAGCTGAACAGCTTCCTGCTGTCGATGTTGCAGAAGACGGTCAAGGGCTGCATCTTCGGTGGCGGCAACGCCCGTCAGGACGCGCCGCGCCTGCTGGCGCTTTACAAGGCGGGACAGCTGAACCTGGACGACATGGTTACCCGCAGCTACTCCCTGGAGGAGATCAACCAGGGCTACCAGGACATGCTGGACGGCAAGAACATCCGCGGCATCATCAAGTACACCGAAGCGGACTGGTAGAGCGCCTCACCGCTGCTCGGCGAGCGCGGTGGCGATCCGTGCGATCAGGTCGTACGGCACCGGTTCGCCGAGCCGGAAACGCAGCGTCCCCTTGCCCGCCCGATACGGCTCGAGCTCGCGTTCCAACGCCGGGTCGCCGTCCGGGATGGGGTAGAGGCTGATGTGGTGCTGCCAACCCGCGAAGTGCACGATGTTGCGACCGTGCAGCTTGAAGGTGGGGATGCCGTAGCTGATCGCCTGACTCGCATCCGGCAGGGCGGTCTGGATGGTGCGCCGGATCTCATCGAGGACTTCCCGCACGTCGGAGGGGAAGGCGGCGAGATATGCCTCGACGGTGGTCGGCTTGTCTGCCACGAGGTCCCTCGCTTCCACGGTCGGTTACGGACCGCTCTTCGCCGGCCCGGGCGCCGTGAGTGTAGGCAGCCGACCGCGCCGCACCGGGAATCGCGGACGGCTCGGCGCGCCGCGCTCCCGCGCTCAGATCCGGCAGCGCAGCAGGGCTTCGCGCAGGTTGCGGCTACGGACGTCGTCGAGGACGGCCAACCCCAGCCGGTTCATCGTGTAGCCGAAACCCAGACCGGTGGCGGGGTCGGCGAACCCGAACGAGCCGCCGAGGCCCGTGGTGCCGTAGGCGCGTTTGTCCGAGCCGAATCGGAACGTGCCGCGCGACTTGCGGAAGCCGAGGTGGTAGCGGCTCTTGGTGTGCAGCACCAGGTCGTAGGCGGGGACGTCGTCGGCGGTCTCCTCGGCGGCGAGCCGGTCGAGCAATGCGTCGTCGATCGGCAGCGCGCCGGTGCGGCCCGCGGCCGCGCCGTAGACCTTGGCCAGTGCGCGAGCGTTGCCCACTCCGTTGGACCCCGGCAGTTCCACCTCGAGGAATTCGCGCCGGGTCGCCCGCGCCGGAGCCCCGCAGCGCGGGTTGGTCAGCGCCGCGTAGGACAGCCCGCGCCGGGCGTAGATCTCCGCGCCGATCCGCAGCGGGAGATCGCGTTCGTAACGCAGCATGTCCAGGCCGCGGGTGGCCGACATCGTGGCGATGCGATCCATGCTCTGCTCGGGCGGCAGGCCGATGAAGAAATCCGCGCCGAGCGGTGCGGCGATGTCCTCGGCGAAGATTCGTCCGAGCGTGCGGCGACGCGGGTCGACCCGGCGCAGCAGTTCGCCTTGATAGAGGCCGAGGGTGATCGCGTGATAGCCGTGCCTGGTGCCAGGCCGCCAGGCGGGTTTCTGCGCCGCCAGAACGGGTGCGAGGCCGTCCGGATCGGCGATCTGGGGCAGGCGCACGATCTCGCTCAGGCCCGACAGCCCCGCTTGATGGTCGATCAGTTGACGCACGGTGATCGTGTCCTTGCCGTGGGCGGCGAACTCCGGCCAGTACTTCGCCACCGGCTGCTCGTAGTCGAGCAGCCCTTCGGCGACCGCGGCGGCGACGGTGAACGCCGCCATGCCTTTGGTCGAGGAGAACACCGGCACGATCGTGTCCTGCTCCCACGGCAGTGTGCGCCGCCGATCGCGGAAGCCTGCCCACAGGTCGACCACCGGGCGCTCGCCCGCGTAGACCGCTACGGCGGCGCCGATTTCGCCGTGCCGCTCGAAGTTGCGGCCGAAGGCGTCGGCGACCGGTTCGAAACCGGACGCGACGTCGCCGTGAACAGTGGGCTTTTCACTCATGGTGAGTCGATGGTAGCCACGCGGTTCTCGTAGGCTCGCAGGGTGCGTTCACTCGAGCAGATTCGGGAATGGCCGGTCCGGCACGCGGCGGCCGCGGTGGTGACCGCCGATGGCGGCGTCGCGAGCGAAGGTTCTGTCGAGCGGGTGTTCCCGCTCGCGTCGGTGACCAAGCCTTTGGTGGCATACGCCGTTCTGGTCGCGGTAGAGGAGGGCGCGGTCGAACTCGATCAGCCCGCCGGGCCGCCCGGCGCCACGGTGCGTCATCTGCTGGCGCACGCGTCCGGACTCGCGTTCGACACCACCGACGTCCAGGCGGCGCCCGGAGCCAGGCGGATCTACTCCAGCGCGGGATTCGAGGTGCTCGCCGCGTTCGTCACCGAGCAGACCGGGATCGCGTTCGACGAGTACCTGCGCGACGCGGTGTTCGGACCGCTGGGCATGACCGCGTCGGTGCTGGCCGGTCCGGCCGGGCACGCGGGGCGGTCCACCGCGGCGGATCTGACCCGCTTCGCCGCCGAATTGCTGAACCCGCGCTTGATCTCGGCGCAGACGCACGCCGAGGCCGCCTCTGTCCAGTTCCCGGGCTTGAACGGCGTTCTGCCCGGCTACGGTTCGCAGCGCCCCAACGACTGGGGCCTGGGCTTCGAAATCCGCGACGGTAAGACTCCACACTGGACCGGTGGCACGAATTCGCCACAAACCTATGGACATTTCGGCCAATCCGGGACATTTTTGTGGGTTGACCCGAGAACGGGGTTGGCGTGTCTCGCCTTGAGCGACGAGAATTTCGGCGACTGGGCGCGCGCGGCTTGGCCACCGCTGAGCGATGCTGTCGTGGCGGAGGCGACTGCCGGGCGCGACACGGTCACGAAGTAACACGTGTAACTTCGGGCACTCCAGTACACTCAGGCAACGCCAGTTCGACGAAATCGTTGGGGAAGACGTTCCTCGTCGAAGCTGGAGGTGTTGGTGGTGCGCGCATCGAGTCAGTTCGCGGATGCGACGGCGGGTGTGGTCTACATCCACTCGTCGCCTGCCGCGCTGTGCCCGCATGTCGAATGGGCACTCACCTCGGCCCTTGGCGCCCCGGCGAAGCTGCGCTGGACCGCTCAACCGGCCGACGGTCAACTGCGCGCCACCAGTGAGTGGATCGGTCCGGTCGGCACCGCCTCCAAGATCGCCCAATCATTGCGCTCCTGGCCGGTTCTGCGCTTCGAGGTGACCGAGGATCCCAGCGACGGCGTGGACGGCGAGCGCTACAGCTTCGTCCCCGGCCTCGGTCTGTGGCACGGTTCCACGAGCGCCAACGGCGACGTCATGATCGGTGAGATGCGCCTGCGCGCCATGCTCCAGGCGACCCGGGAACTCGGGAAGTACTCCGCCTACGACCTGGCGGCCGAAATCGACCGCGCCCTCGGCACCGCCTGGGACGAGGACCTCGAAATCTACCGCTATGGAACGGAATCCGGCGCCGAGGTCACCTGGCTGCGCCGGGACGTGGGGTAGATGTGACCGCACGCCACGACGTTTCGTTCGGTTCGAGCCAACCCGAGCCGACCGAGGATGTTCAGGTGATCGACGCCCTGAACTCCGCGCCCTCCTGGACTGCCTGCACAGCGTCGGCGATGTCGACGACGGGATAGATCTGGTATTCCGCGAAAAAGGCGAACTTGTTCGGAGCGTCGGCGAGGTCCATCGGATTGTCGGTCTCGACCACCGCGAACCCACCGCTGCCGTCGAGCCGGCCGACGAACTGGTGGTACGCCATGCCCGTGAGCGGCTTCCAATTGGCGAACACCTCCAACGCGCGCCGAATAGCCGCTTCGTTCTCGGTCGCGGAGCCGGTCCAACGGTAGGTCCAGGAAACCATGTACTTCATCTCATCCTCCTTTGATGGCCGGAGCCGCAGGTGAAGCCGACTCCTGCCTTGCCGCCGCGCTGTCGAGGAGATGCGTTGTCAACTCTGCTCGGAGGATGCGCGGGAGTACATCAACCCCTGGGTCGGAATATCTCGTACCAGCCGCCAGAAGAGCTACGTCCGACGGTCACGCCGACACGTGGGGTAGTGCCGCGCCACTGTCAGCCACCAGAAATGGCGGCTGCCCGAGATTCGAAGACGTGTGTACGGTCGTTCTACGGTCGGGGCCGATAGCGAGGAGCCGACCATGAAACATGCCGGTATGCGCGTCATCGCGGCCACAACGATCGCGCTGACAGCCGCGACGGCTGTCCCCGCCGCCGCGAGCGCCGAGATCACCGCCGAACCGGTCGCCGCGATAGTGGAGGTACCCCCGGCTGTGGTCGACGGAGTACGGAACGCGATCGCGAGCGTCCTGTTCTTCGGCATCGTGGGCTTGTGCCTGGCCCGCATTCTTCCGGCGGATCAGTGCCATCTGTTCTGAGACGCGTTGGCGGCATGCGCCAACGCTCCCGTCACATTCGATCTCACACCGGGCTCGGCTCACCCGCGTTCACTGTCCTAGATCATCTGGTTGTGACGCCGACTCGGTCGCACAGAGCTCGAACGTCGTCTTGCATTCCCGATGGTGGCCGTTTCAGCAACGTGTGCAGCATCTCGCGGGCGTAGCCGTTGTATCGGATGGTCTCGGGCGCCGTGCGTTCGGACTTGTCGAGCATTGCCAGCGCGGCTACGTACTCGTCACGCTGATAATGGGCGCGAGCCACCTCGATGAAGTGGCGGCTGCGGCGAGGTACCGACGCTATCCGAGCTGCATCGAACCCACGGGCCGCGCGTAATCCTTCACCTGCTCGGCGCAGCTCTACCCCGAGTGTGGTGGCGTGCGCTTGCATCACTGGCATCGAGAACGATGTCTGGACATGCCGGTAGGTCGGCCCGAGTCGCTGAGCGATCCGATGGGCAGCTTCCCAGGACGCCCATGCTTCGCCGTAGCGGCCGCGACGGGCCTGGACGTAGGCGATCTCGGCCTGGAGAGCTCCGGCGATTCCGCGCCAGTCATCGGACGCCTCGTCCCGGTCCAGATGCGGCTCCAGTTGTGTGATCGCAGTACGCGCCAATGCGATTCCCTCCCCCCACCGTCCCGAGTCTCGTAGCGCCTGGACCATCGACCATGCGCCGCTCGCGATCAGGTATGGGTCGTCTGCCTCGTAGCCCTCGTTCAGTGCGCGATCGGCGACGAGCCAGACTAGTTCCGGAGCCGGTTGATAGGCCACGAAGAAGTCCGCCAGCTGATACACCCCGGCCAGAACACGGCGGGCGGCCCGGCGATCGCCGCCGGGCGAACGCGCAGCGCTTTGCGCGTCCCTGATCAATCCGGGCAGCAACGAACCGAGCTGCGTCCGGTGGTCGGGACTCGCGTGGCGCACGTGCCATGCCTGTCGGAGCCGCGTAGCGAGGTGCTCGATGCTCACCGATGGGTTCGTCGCAGGAAGGCGATAGTCGGCCAGCGCGGACTGTACATCGGTCAGCGCAGCGTGACGTTCGCCCGCGAAGACCGCAACGGGAACCGCGTGCCCGTCACCCGTCAGCTCGGCCAGATCGTTCAGTTCCAGCGCGCGGGCGATCCGAAGCAGCATCGGAAGGCGCGGAGTCTGTAAGCGGCCGTTCTCCACGGCCTTCAACCATTCGGCGGATCGGCCGACCAAGCCTGCGAGGACCGGTCGTGACATGCCCGCTCGTTCACGGTGCCGACGGATTCGTGTGCCTACCGGGGCATTGTCATCGGAGCTGTACACGGCTGTACCCCTCTCGCCGCTGGTTCGATTGAGACAAGCCTAACCGGATGGTCTCCGCTGTAGCGGGACAAACGATGCCTCTGAGAAGTGCGGGGTACGAACCGTACCCGATCACTTCATCGGACCGGCCTAGCGTGCTGCTCAGCCCGCCGCCAGGTCGATGCAGCGCTATTCGTTCACATCCCCGGCGGCTAGGGCACATCTATGAGTCGAGCAGGGGAGTGATCGTCAATGGGCGGTGAGAGCGGCTGTGCAACAACACAGTTGGGGCCGAACGCGGTCGGATTCATCCGACGCGAGGTTTCCGGACCGGACGTGATACGCGACGAGTTGACAATCCGGGAAATCGCCGCTGCGCGCGGATATTTCGTGGTGGAGGTGGTCGTGTTCGCAACGGCGGTCAGGACTGCGGCTTTGCTGGCGGTCGATCATATCCAGGTGGCTGATGCGGCTGCGGTGATCGTGCCAGGGGTGGTGCACGTCGAGCCGTTCGTCCGGGCGATCACCGAGCTATGCGACCTGATCAGTCCAGAACAGACGTATCCGCGTGGTTATCGGTGGCCGTCGTTGCTGCCCGCGAACCATCCGTACCGGAGGTTGCCGTGACCGGGTTGCAGTTGTTTGCTGCCGCGGTCGGCATAGGTCTGCTCGTGGCGGTGTTTGTCGGCGTGGCTGTGTCGCTGTGGCCTGCCCGGCTACCGGATGGACGCAGTGTGGAGGAGATCAGTCAGCGCGTACGACGGGAGCGCTCTGGCATGGATTCGCCGGTACGGCCGACGGGCTTTCAGCATGAGGCACCCGAGCATGTAATGGGCGTCATGGAAGCTCAGATGACGATGCAGCAGCACCGTGCCTGTCGTGTCGGTGAGTGTCCGCGCAAGTCCACCGCGTGGCAGGCGCTGGTCGAGGCGGGGCGTATCCGGCCGGATGCGGGTCGGCGGCGGTGACAGTCGGGCTCACTCTGTTCTGTGGCCGAGTACGGCGAACATGGTTACCGAGAAGTGATAGTCGCCCTTGGCTATGCCGGTTTCCATGGCGGAGACGATGTCGCGGCCTTCCTGTTCGGAGATCGCGCCGTCGGTGCGGGCGTAGGCGATCATCTGGGTGAACAGGGGGCGCGCGGTTTCCGGGTTCCAGATCACCGCCTCCGATCCCATGTCGTCGATGGCGAACCCGGCCGCGCTGAGCAGGCCGCGCAGGTGCCGGCCGGATGCGGGGTTCGGGGTGGTCGCGAGCATCGCCTTGGTCAGGCGGGCGATGACGTCGGGGTCGCCGGGATGGGTGATGACGGTGTGCCAGTCGCTGTCGATGAGTAGCGCGCGGCCGCCCGGTCGCAGAACTCGGGTGATCTCGGCGGTGGCTGCCGCCGGGTCGTCGAGGTGCTGGTAGACCCGCTCGCAACGCACCGCGTCGAAGTAACCGTCCGGGAACGGCAAGTGATAGGCGGTTCCCTCGACGAAGCGGGCCCGAGTGTTCGCGGTCTCTGCGCGTCCACGAGCGATGGCGAGCATCGCCGGATTCGGGTCGACCCCGACCGCGTCGCCGCCGGGGCCGACCCGGTCGGCGAGTTCGATCACCTCGGTGCCTGTTCCGGCGCCGATGTCCAGCGCGCGTTCGCCCGGCCGGACGGCCAGGACCTCATGTCCCCACGCGCGCATGCGCCGGATACCCGGCAGCGCCGCTTGGAGGTCGAGGATGCCGACCAGAGCGGCCATCGGGTCGTCGGTGGACGCGCTCGAAGCGTCCGGGATCGCGTCCACGTGGAACGAGGGGACGGGCGGCGAGGGCTTGCTCGACATGCCCCGACACTAGCCCCGCACCGCTGTCGACGGCAGTGTCCGGTCATCCCCTCGCTGTCGACGCCGGGTACCGCCTTCGCGCCCAGCATGCCGATCCAAGCTCGAATGGCGATGCATCGGTTCCATTCGTCGGCGTGCCGGATTTCATCCGATGTCGTCAGGGTGGAGTGGAGCTAGGCATGAGGGAAGTAGTCGATTCGCCGCGTGAGGTGGTCCCGTTTGTGATGATCTTTGTGGGGTAACACCTGCTCGGCTCGCGGTTTCGACGATCGGTTCGGCGCTGAAGGATTCTTCGGCAGCGTCCACCGGCCCGACTACAGAGGGAGCGTCAGATGGCCGAATCAGGCTCCGCTGATCTCAAGAGGCGGCACCGCGCGATGTGGGCACTGGGCGACTATCCGTCCATCGCCGCCGAAGTCATCCCCGCGCTGGGCCGGCGTCTGGTCGAGGCCTGCCGTATCGGTCCGGGGCAGCGCGTGCTGGACATCGCGGCCGGATCCGGCAACGCGGCGATCCCGGCCGCGGAGGCCGGTGCGGACGTCGTGGCGAGCGACCTCACGCCGGAGCTGTTCGAGGCGGGCCGGCGTATCGCCGCTGCCCGGGGCGTCGAGCTGCGATGGCAGGAAGCCGACGCCGAGGCATTGCCCTACGCCGATGCCGAGTTCGATGCCGTGATCTCCTGCGTCGGCCTGATGTTCGCGCCGTTCCACCAGGCGGCCGCGGACGAATTGGTGCGCGTGGTCAAGCCGGGCGGCACGATCGGGCTGATCAACTGGACACCCAGCGGATTCATCGGCCAGATGTTCGCCACCATGAAACCGTTCGCTCCGCCGCCCCCGCCCGGTGCGCAGCCGCCTCCGCTGTGGGGCGACGAGGCGCACGTGCGGTCCCTGCTGGGCGATCGCGTCGCCGACCTGGAGTTGCGGCGCGAGAACGCGGAAATCGATCGTTTCGCCGACGGGGCCGAGTTCCGCGACTTCTTCAAGTCCTACTACGGCCCGACGGTCGCGGTGTACAAGGCCATCGCCGCGGAACCCGAGCGCATCACGCGGTTGGACCGGGAACTCGCGGAACTCGCTGCCCGGCACGACCTGGGCAACGGGCGCATGGAGTGGGAGTACCTTTTGGTCACCGCACGCCGCGCGGCCTGACCTGGTCACCCGTCATCGATCGAACGAGCCGCCTACCGACGCTTCAAGCGATTCCTGTGCATTTGAAAGCTGTACGGAACAGTCCAAGCGGTTGGTGCTGGCACCGGTACCAACCCTGAACCGCTTCATCGGTCCAGCACTCGGCTCCGCCAGGAGATTCTGGCCTCCCGTGCGGTCGACCCGGCAGCGGTGCGCGCACCCGCGATGACGCGACGCGACCAGGGGAATGGACTTACGAGCCCATCTTGTCGCAGGCGAATCACGCTCGGCGACTACGGCCGGCGCGGCAGCCAAGGAACTAACTTACGCAGCTGCGCTCGTGGGCACGTTCGGAATATCGAGGTCGGCACAGCGTACAAGCGGATCGACCTTTGTAAGCGGCCTCTTACCGGACGCGTAGCACCTGCTGCAGCTTGCGGCGGACGGTGTCGTCAGGTTCGCGGGCGGCGGCCTGACGAAGGCTGGGTTCAGCTTCAGGAGGCCAGCGATCGGGGGTCCACTGGGCGAGGATATCGGCGGCAGATGCTCGATTACTGGGGACGGGACTGAGCAGCGCCGCGGCGATCAACGGCCAGCCGACGCCAGGATGGTCCGACAGTTTCGGTATCAGCAGCCACAGGCAGCGGTGCGGTTCGAACCCGCTGCCGAAACCGGTTTCGTGGGCGGGCCCGGTGCCGATCCGGTCGAGCGGCAGGATGTCTGTGGCCAACTCCATGAGGTCTTCGATGACATCATCTTCCGCCTGTTCCAGCACACTCGACCACAGACCCGGCGACAGGGGGTCGGCACGCAGGCGGTCGACGTCGGAGCTGATGGTGGAGATACCGGCTGCTTGGCACGCCGCGGCAGCTTGGAAGTAGTCGGCGCTGGTGGTGGCGGTGAAGAGGGCGGTTCGGGCCGCCTCGATCCAAGCGGGGTGTCGAATCAGATCGGTGCAGCGGCGTGAGAGGTCCGCGCGCCGCTCGGTGGTCCAGTCCGCAGACCACTGTGCGCGGTCTCCGTCCAGTGCGGAGCGGATGCGGGTGACGCCATGCAGCAGACGCACATTCGCGGGTTGTTCGGCAACCCGGGCCAGGAACTGCGTTGCCACAATGAATGCGTCAGGGTAATCGCGGATATCCCAGGTGACCGGGCCGCCTTCGGTGAACAGGGCGGAGAGGACATCGCTCACCGCGTACAGCAGCTCGGTGTCCTGTTCGGCGACGAGCAGTCGACCGGGCAGGTCACCGTGGATGGCGGGAATGTAGGCCAGATATAGGACGTCGACATCGTTGCGGAAACCGTGCCGCACAATCCAGTCCATGATCTCCGGAGTCGGCCGATGGGCCTTCACCAAGCGCTCCACCAGATGCACGCGGCCCCAGCCGGATACCCGCTGAGCCAACCAGAACATTTCGGCGACCGGATCCGGCCGACTGTACTCCAACGCTCGGATGACGTAGAGGGTGAACTCGTCATGCAGCGCCAGCGTCAGCAATGCCTGGTGATCCGCCTCCTCCACTGTCCGGAACAGCGACAGCAGAACAATGCCCAGCTTGACCAGCCCGCGTTCGGCACTCTGAGTAACCAATGCGGAGCCAAGCGAATAGACGCGGGCGTGGCGGCCGCGGAAGGTGTCCCATTCCAGCAGCACACCGCGGGTCGCCAGCAGTGTCGAAGCCGACCCGTGCGCGCGGGCTGCCTCTACCAGCTCGGTGCTTATCATGGACTGCTCGCCGGCCACGAAGGTCACCAGGGCGCGCAGCAGTTCTTCGAGTCCTTCCGGATGCCCGAGCGGATGATGCTGGACCAGCATCCCGTCCAGCGTGCCGGGACCCCACCGGATATCACCACCGGGACCGACCTGGATACCCCCGCCGCCGACTTCGTCGGGTAACGTTACCGCGCCCGCGCCCAACCTGCCGTCGGGCTCACGATGACCTGCCAGGAAGTCGTGAATGGATACGTGCTCGGTCGACGGTTCCGTCATGGCCAGAATCTATCGCCTTCCCAGAACCGGGATCGAGCCATTGCTGGCCTCGCAGAAGCACAACCCGACTCCTGAGCTGAGCCGCGGCCCGCTGTCGGCGGCCCGGAGCTCCGGGCCGTTCAGCTGTGTTTTCACAGTTAGCGACTGTTACCGGAACCCCTTGTAATCCCTCGATGAGGTCGGACGCCACTGACGGAGGGGGGAGCTGGGCACACGAGCCGCTGTGCGCCGGGGCTGCGGCCGAACCTTCGTGGGTGCCGCCGACGATGAGCTCGCGGAACGACTTCGGCTCGGGCGGCGAAGATCGAACACCAACCGGCCGCCGAGTGAGGGAATGGTCACGAGCCCCGCTCCGGCACCCAGGAAGGTGTCACAATCTGGTGCCACCGTACAGCCCGGTTCTCTGTCATGGCGAGCGGGCATCTCGGGGAATTCTGCGTGTCCACGCCAAGCATCCTTCTACCTACCCCACGTAAATCGCCGTGGGGCAGCCATCGCCGGCCCGTCACAGTCCATCCGTACTTCTTCTGTGGGCGCAGAGGGGATCGAACCCCCGACCGCTGGTGTGTAAAACCAGTGCTCTACCGCTGAGCTATACGCCCGTGGCCGTTACCGGCGGCTTATGAATCTAGCGCGGCGAGCGCTTTCTCCCAAGCCGCCTGGTCACGGGGCTCGCCGGGGCCGTTCATCTCGGCGAAGCGGATGTAGCCCTCGCGGTCGACGACGAACGTGCCGCGGTTGGGGTAGCCCGACTTCTCGTTGAAGACCCCGTAGGCCTGCGCCACCGCGCCGTGCGGCCAGAAATCCGACAGCAGTGGGAAGGTGTAGCCCTGCTCGGCCGCCCAGATCTTGTGCGTGGGCGGCGGGCCGACCGAGATCGCGAGGATCTCCGCGTCGTCGTTCTGGAACTTGGGCAGCTCGTCGCGGACCTTGCACAGCTCGCCCTGGCAGATGCCGGTGAAGGCGAGCGGATAGAACACGATGAGGACATTCTTCTTGCCCCGGAAGTCCGACAGGGTCACTTCCTGGTTGTTCTGGTCCTTCAGCGTGAAATCCGGCGCGACAGTGCCGACCTCGAGCGGCATAGCGAATCCTCCATCGTGTCGGGTTTCCACCGGGCGGCCCTGCGGGACCAACCCTGGTGGAAACCATAGCGCGGTGGTTCAGCGCTGTTTCGAGGGCGCCTTGGGCTGAACCAGCCTGCTACCCGTCCACGAGCCGAGACTGATCGCCGAGGTCTGAGTCAGACCGGCGGTCGGTGCGGATTCTGCGATTTCGCTCGGCTCGACATGGCCGGGCTGTCCGGTCTTGGGGGTGAGCACCCAGACGAAACCGTCGTCGGCCAGTGGGCCGATCGCGTCCATCAGTGCGTCCACCAGGTCACCGTCGCCGTCGCGCCACCACAGCAGCACGACGTCGATCACCTCGTCGGAGTCCTCGTCTACGAGTTCGCCGCCGACCGCGTCTTCGACGTCGGCCCTCAGTTCGTCGTCGACGTCCTCGTCCCAGCCCAATTCCTGGACAACCAAGCCGTGTGTAATGCCAAGCTTCTGAGCGTAGTTCTGCGCGTCCGCCGCGGCGACCACGGTGGTGTCCTCCTCAACTCCCGACAGTAGGTAGTTGCAAGCGAACATGGTTATGGGCTTCAGCGCAAGCCGATCCGGCGAAATAGCTACGGAATGTCGCGTCGCGATGGTGTGTCAAGGGCTTTCTCAGCGTTTCGGACACGAGTCGCGCACGACGTTGCGAGCGTCGTTGACCCGCCTGCTGGCGTCGTTGAGCGCCGCGACCGGAGCGGTGTAGGTCATCGGGCGGGTCTCGGCGGCCAGCGCGCGGGCGGCGTTCACGTACTCGGTGAACTTCGCGGCAAGATCCGGAGGAAGCGCGTCCCTGGCGGAGTTCACGCCGCTTTCCACCTTGTTCGCGGCGTCCTCGAGGGTCTGCACCGCCGAGTCGCGCTTGGCGACGTAGTCGGGCGCGTTCGCATCGTGCGCGTCGACGAATTCGTTGTACTTGCTCACGCCCGCTCCGGTGGTGGAGGGGAACTGGCCACAATTGTCGGCGATGGCCTTGGCCTGCGCCGCGGCACGCCGCGAGGAGGTCGCCGCCGCAGACGAGGACGCCGCCTCGGTCTTGTACGCCGCCAGGTCGCTGGTGTTCGGACCCGCCACGCCCTCCACCCGGTTGGCGCATCCCGCGACGACCAATCCGATGGCGACGGCGCCGCTGGCGCACACCATTCCGAACCCGCGTGGGTTCAGCAGCTTCATCGCTCTCCCGCTCCTCAGGGCTGCCACGCTCGTCATCCTCACCTTGCCTGTCGAACGGTACTGGATTTACGGCTGACATGATGATTTGGGACGCGTCATCGGCAAGGATGGATGATGCGCCCGAACCTTTCGTAAACGGGCGGTCCGCCAACCGGCGAACCCGCCCGGGGATACCGACGCCATCAGCATGTCCACCCCTGTACGAGGAGCAGATTTGACCGACCTGATCCACTCTTCCGCGCCGGCGAAATCCGCCGGTTCCAGTTCCGCCCCCGCGCCGTCCGCGAGCCGCGATCCGAACGGGTCGCATGCGCCGCAGCCCGGTGGACGGGTGCGTGTGATCCGCGAAGGGGTGGCGTCCTACCTACCGGACATCGACCCGGAGGAAACCAGCGAATGGCTCGAGTCGTTCGATGAAATGCTCGACCGGGAAGGCCCCGGTCGGGCGCGTTACCTCATGCTCCGCCTATTGGAGCGGGCCGGTGAACGTCGTGTCGCCATCCCGTCCTTGACCTCCACCGACTACGTCAACACCATTCCCACCGAGAACGAGCCGTGGTTCCCCGGCGACGAGGAGGTGGAGCGGCGCTTCCGCGCCTGGATCCGGTGGAACGCCGCGATCATGGTGCATCGCGCGCAGCGCCCCGGCATCGGCGTCGGCGGACACATCTCGACCTACGCTTCCTCGGCGGCGCTCTACGAAGTCGGCTTCAACCACTTCTTCCGCGGCAAGGACCACTCCGGCGGCGGCGATTCGATCTTCATCCAGGGTCACGCCTCGCCGGGCATCTACGCCCGCGCGTTCCTGGAGGGCAGGCTCTCGGCCGATCAGCTCGACGGGTTCCGCCAGGAGTACAGCCACGGCGGTCCCGGCCACGGGCTGCCGTCCTACCCGCATCCGCGGCTGCTGAACAACTTCTGGGAGTTCCCGACGGTGTCCATGGGCCTGGGCCCGATGAACGCCATCTACCAGGCGCGGTTCAACCACTACCTGCACGACCGCGGCATCAAGGACACCTCCGACCAGCACGTGTGGGCGTTCCTCGGCGACGGCGAGATGGACGAGCCGGAGTCGCGCGGTCTCGCGCACGTCGCGGCCATGGAAGGCCTGGACAACCTGACCTTCGTGGTCAACTGCAACCTGCAGCGCCTGGACGGGCCGGTGCGCGGCAACGGCAAGATCATCCAGGAGCTGGAGTCGTTCTTCCGCGGCGCGGGCTGGAACGTCATCAAGGTGATCTGGGGCCGGGAGTGGGACGCGCTGCTGGGCGCCGACCGCGACGGTGCGCTGGTGAACCTGATGAACAGCACCCCCGACGGTGACTACCAGACCTACAAGGCCAACGACGGCGCGTACGTTCGCGACCACTTCTTCGGTCGCGACCCGCGGACCAAGGCGCTGGTGCAGGATCTGTCCGACCAGGAGATCTGGAACCTCAAGCGCGGTGGCCACGACTACCGCAAGGTGTACGCCGCCTACGCCGCCGCGATGGCGCACAAGGGTCAGCCGACGGTGATCCTGGCCAAGACCATCAAGGGCTACACCCTCGGCAAGCACTTCGAGGGTCGCAACGCCACGCACCAGATGAAGAAGCTGACCCTGCAGGACCTCAAGGACTTCCGCGACCTGCAGCGGATTCCGATCAGCGACGCCGAGCTGGAGAAGGATCCGTACCTGCCGCCGTACTACCACCCCGGTATGGAGGCGCGCGAGGTCCAGTACATGCTCGACCGGCGCAAGGCGCTCGGCGGGTTCCTGCCCGAGCGGCGCGCCGCGGCCAAGCCGTTGAAGCTGCCCGGTGACGAGGCCTACCGCTCGGTGCGCAAGGGGTCGGGCAAGCAGAACGTCGCCACCACGATGGCGCTGGTGCGGCTGATGAAGGAGCTGCTGCGCGACAAGGAGATCGGCAAGCGGATCGTGCCGATCATCCCCGACGAGGCCCGGACCTTCGGTATGGACTCCTGGTTCCCCTCGTTGAAGATCTACAACCGCAACGGTCAGCTGTACACATCGGTCGACGCGGAATTGATGCTCGCCTACAAGGAGAGCGCCGTCGGGCAGATCCTGCACGAGGGCATCAACGAGGCGGGGTCGACGGCGTCGTTCACCGCGGCGGGCACCTCCTACGCCACGCACGGCGAGCCGATGATCCCGCTGTACATCTTCTACTCGATGTTCGGCTTCCAGCGCACCGGCGACGGACTGTGGGCGGCCGCCGACCAGCTCGCCCGCGGGTTCGTGCTCGGGGCCACCGCCGGGCGCACCACGCTGACCGGTGAGGGCCTGCAGCACAACGACGGGCACTCGCTGCTGCTCGCCTCGACCAACCCGGCCGTGGTGACCTACGACCCGGCGTTCGCGTTCGAGATCGCCCACATCGTGCGGGACGGTCTGCGCCGGATGTACGGCGGCGGCACCCCGCCGAAGGGCGCGGCGCCGCTACCCGGCACCCATCCGCACGGCAGCGCGGGCGAGTTCGGCGGCGAGGACGTCTTCTACTACATCTCCCTGTACAACGAGCCGTACCCGCAGCCGACCGAGCCGGAGGACCTCGACGTCGCGGGTCTGCTCAAGGGCATCTACCTGTACAAGCGCGGAGGTGAGGGCGCGGTGCGCGCCCAGATCCTGGTCTCCGGCGTCACCGTGCCGGACGGCCTGCGCGCGCAGGCGCTGCTCGCCCAGGAGTGGGGTGTGCAGGCGGACGTGTGGTCGGTGACCTCATGGGGTGAGCTCCGCAAGGAGGCGCTCGACAAGGAGATCGCCGCACTGCGCAACCCGGGTGCGGACCCGGGCGTCCCGTACGTCACCGAGGCGCTGTCGCGGGCCGCGGGCCCCTACGTCGCGGCGACCGACTGGATGCGTGCGGTGCCCGACCAGGTCCGCAAGTGGGTGCCCGGCGACTTCACCACGCTCGGCACGGACGGTTTCGGCTTCTCCGACACCCGCCCGGCCGCGCGACGGGTGTTCAACGTCGACGCGCAGTCCATCGTGGTCGCCGCGCTGGCCGGTCTCGGCCGGACCGGCAAGATCGACCCCGCGAAGGCCGTGGAAGCGGCGGCGAAATACCGGATCGCCGACGTGGACGCCGCGCCGAAGGCAGCGGTGAGTTCGGACGAAGACGTCGCGTAGCGGAATATTGGATGGTGGATCGTAAACCGCCGCGGCCGCGACGGATCTCCGAGGGCTCTTCCGAGCACGAGGTGTATCTGCCGACGGGCGCGCTCTCCCCGAACCGGCAGACGCGCGACCCTCTCCCGGACACGCTGCTCAAACGTGTGAAGCAGTTCTCCGGCCGCCTCTCCACCGAGGCGGTGGGGTCGATGCAGGATCGGTTGCCCTTCTTCGCCGATCTGGACGCCGCGCAGCGGGCCGGCGTGCAGATGCTGGTGCAGACCGCGGTGGTGAACTTCCTGGAATGGCTCCAGGACCCGGACAGTGACATCCGGTTCAGCCTGGACGCCTTCCAGGTGATCCCGCAGGACTTGGCCCGGCGGCTGACGCTGCGCCAGACCGTGGACATGGTCCGCGTGGCGATGGAGTTCTTCGAGCAGTGGCTGCCCGCGCTCGCGCGCAACGACCGGCAGCTGGTCGCCCTCACCGAGGCGGTACTGCGTTACGGGCGCGAGCTCGGTTTCGCCGCCGCCTCGGTGTACGCCAGCGCCGCGGAGTCGCGCGGGGCGTGGGACACCCGGCTGGAGGCGCTCGTCGTCGACGCCGTGGTGCGCGGCGACACGGGGCCGGACATGTTGTCGCGGGCCGCCACCCTGAATTGGGATGCCACCGCGCCCGCGACAGTGCTGGTGGGCACGCCCCCCGGGGAGCAGGGCGTCTCGTCGGTGGGCGCGGTGCACTCGATCGCCGCGCGGCACGGTCGCGCCGCCTTGGCGGTGGTGCAGGGGACCAGATTGGTGATGGTCGTGTCCGGCCATCTGGGCGAGCCGTCGCATGTCTCCCCGTTCCTGGCCGATCTGCTCGGCGAGGTGTTCTCGGACGGGCCGGTGGTGATCGGGCCGACCACCCGCACGCTGGGCGCCGCCCACGCCAGCGCGGTGGAAGCGCTGGCCGGGATGGAGGCCGTGGTGGGCTGGCGCGGGGCGCCGCGACCGGTGCACGCGGCGGAGTTGCTCCCGGAACGCGCTTTGTTGGGCGATCGAGCTGCGATCGACGCGCTGAACGAGTACCTTGTCCTACCGTTGGCCGCGGCGGGGTCGTCGCTGGCGGACACTCTGGATGCCTATCTGGATTGCGGTGGAGCCGTCGAGACGTGTGCGCGTCAGCTGTACGTCCATCCAAATACGGTCCGGTATCGCCTCAAGCGAATCGCCGAGATCACCGGCCGTGATCCGATGAATCCGCGGGACGCTTATGTGCTCCGGATCGCCGCCACGGTGGGTCGTTTGACACGAACCCGTAACGAATCGTCGACTCCTGCCCCAGAAGCCACTCCGGTCGCGTTGGGTCCCGAGGGCTTGTAACGCATCCGTGGAATCGGTCGATTCGGACAGCCCACGTGGACTTTTGTGGGACCCCCACAAAAGCGCCTCCGAACCTTCATCCGCGTCGACATCTCGTGCGGCCCGCCTCACAGTGTTTTCTTAGAGGCGTGATCGCGTTGTTCGCCCCTGGACAGGGCTCTCAGACACCCGGCATGCTCGCGCCCTGGCTCGACCTTCCCGGCGCGAATGAGCGCCTGACGCTGTGGTCCAAGGCCTCCGGCCTGGACCTGGTCCGTCTCGGCACCACCGCGACGGCCGAGGAGATCACCGACACCGCCGTCACCCAGCCGCTGGTGGTCGCCGCGGCGCTGCTCGCGTTCGCGGAGATCTCGCCGGAGACGCTTCCCGCCGCTACCATCGTCGCCGGACACTCGGTCGGTGAACTCGCCGCCGCGGCGGTCGCCGGAGTCATCTCCGCCGACGACGCGGTCCGGCTGGCCGCCATCCGCGGCGCGGAGATGGCCAAGGCGTGTGCACTGGAGCCGACCGGTATGTCCGCGGTGCTCGGCGGCGACGAGGCCGCCGTGCTCGAACGGCTCACCGAACTCGACCTCGTTCCGGCCAACCGCAACGCGGTGGGTCAGATCGTGGCCGCGGGCCGGTTGGACGCTCTGGCCGAGCTCGCCGCGAATCCCCCGGAGAAGGCCCGGGTCCGGGCGTTGCCCGTCGCGGGCGCGTTCCACACGGCGTTCATGGCGCCGGCGCAGGATGCTGTGACCGATGCCATAACGAAGATCACGCCGAACGAGCCGACCAGGACCCTGCTGTCGAACTTCGACGGCAAGCCGGTCGCGTCCGGACAGGACGCGATCGACAAGCTCGCCGCCCAGGTCACCCGGCCTGTTCGCTGGGATCTGTGCACCGAGACCGTCCGGCGGGCCGGCGTCTCGGCGGTGGCCGAACTGCCGCCGGCGGGCACCCTCGTCGGTATCGCGAAGCGGGAGCTGAAGGGCACGCCCACGCTGGCCCTGAAGACCCCGCAAGACCTCCCCGCGTTGGCTGAGTTGACCGTATCCGGCTAGCTTTCCTCCGCGGCCATGCATGCAGATGCGAGGTCGTGACCGAGAGTCGGTAACTATTACCGCCCTCGATCCGAAAAAAACCAGTAGAGCCCTACAAAGTAACAAGAAGGGAGCCACGAAGTGGCCGCTCTGACCCAGGAACAAATCGTCGAGGAACTCGGCAAGATCATCGAAGAGGTGACCGGCATCGAGCCCTCCGAGGTGACGATCGAGAAGTCCTTCGTCGATGACCTGGACATCGACTCGCTGTCCATGGTCGAGATCGCGGTTCAGACCGAGGACAAGTACGGCGTGAAGATCCCCGACGAGGATCTGGCCAGCCTGAAGACGGTTGGCGACGCCGTCGCCTACATCCAGAAGCTCGAGGCCGAGAACGCGGACGCGGCGGCCGAGCTCAAGGCCAAGTTCGACGCCGAGTAGGGCCGAAACTGTGACCACTCCTTCCACCTTGAACGGGAATTTCCCCAACGTCGTCGTAACCAGCCTTGCGGCGACCACGTCGATCGCGGGTGACGTCGATGCGACGTGGAAGGGACTCCTCAACGGCGAGAGCGGCATCGACGTTCTCGAGGATTCCTTCGTCGAGGAATACGATCTTCCGGTCCGCATCGGCGGTCATCTGAAGGTCCGGCCCGACACTCTGCTGTCTCGTGTCGAATGTCGGCGCATGGCCTACGTCGAGCAGCTCGCGACCGTGCTCGGTCGCGAAGTCTGGCGGAACGCGGGCAGCCCCGAAGTCGACCCGGAGCGGCTGGGTGTGGCCATCGGCACCGGATTGGGAGGCGGCGACGCCCTCATCGATTCCGTGGACAAGCTGAAGAACGGCGGCTATCGCAAGATTTCGCCGTTGGCTGTGCAGATGGTCATGCCGAACGGCCCGTCGGCCGTTGTCGGTCTCGAACTGAAGGCCAGGGCAGGAGTGGTCACTCCGGTCTCGGCATGCTCGTCCGGCTCCGAGGCCATCGCCAATGCCTGGCGCATGATCGTCATGGGTGACGCCGACATCGTCGTCACCGGTGGCGTCGAAGGCTTCATCGATGCGGTGCCGATCGCGGCGTTCACCATGATGCGCGCGATGAGCACCCGCAACGACGATCCGAAGGGCGCTTCGCGTCCCTTCGACAAGGATCGCGACGGCTTCGTCTTCGGCGAAGCGGGCGCGCTCATGGTCATCGAGACCGAAGAGCACGCCAAGGCCAGGGGCGCGACCATCCACGCGCGACTGCTCGGTGCGGGCATCACCTCCGACGGCTTCCACCTCGTCGCGCCCGATCCCACGGGAGACGGCGCGGCGCGGGCGATGACCAGGGCGATGCAGTCCGCGGGTCTGACCAAGAAGGACATCACGCACATCAACGCGCACGCGACCGCGACGCCGATCGGCGACACCGCCGAGGCGAATGCGATCACCAAGGCCGTGGGCAACCATGCCTCGGTGTACGCGCCCAAGTCGGCGCTCGGCCACTCGATCGGCGCCGTCGGCGCCCTGGAGTCCGTGCTGACTGTGATGAGCATCCGCGACGGCATCGTTCCGCCGACGCTGAACCTGGAGAACCAGGATCCGGAGATCGATCTCGACGTGGTGAAGGGCGAAGCCCGCCGCCAGGAGATCGAGTACGCGATCAACAACTCCTTCGGATTCGGTGGGCACAATGTGGCGCTCGCCTTCGGTCGGGCATAGCCGCGCGATCGACTGCACACGATCCCGGCGGGGTCGGCCATCGAACTGGCCCGGCCCCGCCGTGGTTCGACTTACGCAGCCGCGCCAGCGGCCCACTTTTTGAGGTTGAGGAGACCACGCGATGACAATCATCGCTCCCGCGTTGCATCAAGAGACGGCAACCGACCCGCGCGATCCGCTCGGCCGACTCCAGCGTTTCTTCGATCCCGGGACCATCCTTCCGCTGCACCCGCGTGACAAGTCCGGCGTGCTCGCTGCCATCGGCGAGGTGGACGGCGTCCGCACCGTGGCCTACTGCTCCGACGCCACCGTCATGGGCGGCGCGATGGGCGTGGAGGGCTGCAAGCACATCGTCGACGCGATCGACACCGCGATCGATTCCGGCGTCCCGGTGGTCGGGCTGTGGCACTCCGGTGGCGCTCGCCTGGCCGAGGGCGTCGAGGCGCTGCACGCGGTCGGCCTGGTCTTCGAGGCCATGGTCCGCGCGTCCGGCCTGGTTCCGCAGATCTCCGTGGTGCTCGGCTTCGCCGCCGGTGGCGCCGCCTACGGTCCGGCGCTGACCGACATCGTGATCATGGCTCCGGAAGGCCGCGTCTTCGTGACCGGACCCGACGTGGTCCGCAGCGTGACCGGCGAGCAGGTCGACATGGCCACCCTGGGCGGTCCCGAGACGCACGGCAAGAAGTCCGGCGTCACCCACATCGTGGCTCACGACGAGGCCGACGCGCTGCACCGCGCGCGCCGCCTGGTGTCGATGTTCGCCGAGCAGGGCGAATTCGACCTGGTGGCGGCCGAGCACGGCGACATGGACCTGAAGGCTCTGCTGCCGGAATCGGCCAAGCGCGCCTACGACGTGAAGCCGATCATCCACGAACTGCTCGACAACGTCGACGGCGAGTCGTCGTTCGAGGAGTTGCAGGGGCTGTACGCCCGCAGCATCGTCACCGGTCTGGGCCGTCTCGGCGGCCGCACGGTCGGCGTGCTGGCGAACAACCCGATCCGCCTGGGCGGCTGCCTGAACTCCGAAAGCGCCGAGAAGGCGGCACGTTTCGTGCGGTTGTGCGACGCGTTCGGCATTCCGCTGATCGTGATCACCGACGTCCCGGGCTACCTGCCCGGTGTCGGCCAGGAGTGGGAAGGCGTCGTCCGGCGCGGCGCGAAACTGCTGCACGCGTTCGCCGAGGCGCGCGTTCCGCGGGTCACCCTGGTCACCCGCAAGATCTACGGTGGCGCCTACATCGCGATGAACGCTCGCTCGCTCGGTGCGACGGCTGTCTACGCGTGGCCCGGTTCGGAAGTGGCCGTCATGGGCGCCAAGGCCGCGGTCGGCATCCTGCACAAGAAGGCCCTCGCGGCCGCGCCGGAGGAGGAGCGCGAGGCGCTGCACGAGCGGCTCACCGCCGAACACGAGCGCATCGCGGGCGGCGTGGAGCGCGCCATCGCGATCGGTGTCGTCGACCAGGTCATCGACCCGGCGAAGACCCGCAGCACCATCGCCGCGGCGCTCGCCGCGGCCCCGGCCCGCGCCAGCCACCACAAGAACATCCCGCTCTGATCGAACCATCGAAGCGGGCTCCGGCACGCTTGGTTCACGCGGTCGCCGCAACGCTTCTATTCGAGGGGCTGCGGCGACCGTGTCGTTTTCGAGGGATGGGCGCGATGCGCGTTGAAGGCGTTACAGCTGCCACCACCAGTCGATGCAAGGTATCCCAGGCGCTTGGACTGAGCCATCGGCAGGCGTATCGATGACGGAGAAGAACTCCGACACCGCCTGACCGTCGACGATGTACCGCGGCACGGTCAGCGCCCAGTCGATGTTCCCGCGTATGACATGCCCGAGATCCCGGATGTATTGGCGGGTATCGACGCTGAACTCCCCTGCTCGCGCGCTCAGCGTGAGGAATCGGCACATGATTCGGTCCCGCAGCGAGATCGCGCGTGAGACAGCAGACCCACTCGAACACCCGTCTTGCACGGCGAGGACCTCTATGATGTTCTGCCGGTTGGCTTCGCCCATAACTACGGTCTTGGCGAAGGAGTGCAGGTCGTTATCCAACGCCGCTATCAGCCTGGCCATTTCGGACAGTGCTCGGATCGTGGGGTGACTGTATTCCGAGTCGGGAATCTCGTAGCCGGTCACCAGTTCGGTCATCACCGTGACCACCTCGCCTGCGGCATTGTTCAAGCGGATCGTCAAGTACCGATCGAGATCCGGTACGCCTGTCGCCGCGATCTGGGCGGTCACCCCGAACAACCAGCTGCGATGCGCGTCGACCCAACGTCGATGCTGGGCGTGGGTGACCTGTGCCGAGAACCGTGTCGAGAGATCGACGATGGCCGCCAGCGTCGGATCTGTCTCGCGGGTTCGGGGATCGGGCGTCTCCAGCAATCGCATAAGCCGATGTGTATAAGCAACGAAGCCCGCGAGATCCCTCGCGAGGGCACCGTCGTCGCTGCGATCATCGAATGCGAATCCCCAGTAGTCCCAGTCCGCCGCGATCTGCAGTCTGTCGAGGATGCCGTGGGGCGCCACACGTGCGGCGAACTCGGCCGATCTCGTGGCGAGCAGGCGGCGCCGGTACTCGGCGCCCCCGAGGTGGTCGAAGCCGGCCAGCCACTGCATCGACGCCATTTCGAGCTCGCCGGCCTGCGGATGTACCGCGGATTCGATCGGGCAGAAGACGGCGATCGGGGGGAGACGACGGAGTCGGCTGTCGACATCCACGGTGTTGTCGTGCCGACCGGTGGGTGTGCATCCGATCATGACTGCGCTACACCGCTCTCGGCGTGAGTTCGGGCCATTACCCGGAGGCGAAACGCGCGCGGTCGCAGCGCCATGGCCACGGCGGGTCGGACCGGCCGCATCGAAGACGGCAGCAGCTGCCATCGGCGGGCGATTGTGGCGAGTGTGAGCGTGGCTTCGGCGAGCGCGAAGTGTTCACCCGCGCAGCGTCGGGCGCCGGCGCCGAATGGGATGTAGGAGGGGCAGTCATCGAGTCCGGGATCGGCATTCCAGCGATCCGGATCGAATCGGGACGGCTCGCGGAACATGGTGGGGAGGCGGTGCAGGAGGTAGGGGCTGTAGACCACTGCGGTGCCGGGAGCCAACCGGTATCCCCCGAGCAGTGTTTCGGTGGTCACAGTCCGTGTGAACAGCCACCCCGGCGGGTAGAGCCGCATGGTCTCGGCCAGCACCCGGCGCGTCGTCGTCAGCTCGCTTGCGTGGCCGTATCGCATATGGCCATCCAGCGATACCCGGTCTGCTTCCAGCTGCACAGCTCGCCAGGTAGCGGGGTGCCGGGACAACAGGTACAACGCCCAGGCCAGGACGCTCGCGGTTGTTTCCGATCCCGCGATGAAAAAGGCAGTCAACTGATCGTGCAGCGAGTCCCTATCGCACCGAGCAGCGCCCCCATGTGCCGCGATCAGGCTCGACAGCAGGTCACCGTGGTCGGCGCCCTCGTCGAGCCGCTTGTCGACGATCCGATCGACGAGCCGGCGCAGGCCGGCACGCGCGCGGTGATAACGGAGATTGCGCCGAGTCGGGAGTTCATCGAGTGGCCGTGGAAGTAACATCTGCCGGTAAAGGCCTGTGACGATCGTCGTGACATCCGACAGTGCATGGTCGAGTGCAGCGGGTGTCAAACTCTCGGAAAACATCGCCGCCAGGAAACTGCGAAGCGTGATGTGCAACATCTCGGACAGTACATCGATGGTTTCACCGTCGCGCCATCGACCGGTCACCGCATCGATCTCCCTGGACATCGCGGTTGCGTAGCCAGGTAGGCGCCCGCGATGAAAGGCAGGCTGAATCAGGCGGCGTTGCCGTCGGTGCGCGTCGTGCGAGGCGGTGATCACGTTGTCGCCCACGACATGCCGAGCGACTTCGAACAATGGGCCGCCCTTGTCGAAGACGCGGTCGTTACGCAGCACCTGCTGGGTGAGAACCGGATCGCACACCACAACTGCGGTAGCCATCGGACCGATCCGTACCCGGACCAAACCACTGTCGAGGGCGGACAACGACTCGAGGAATGTCCACGGTTGTCGTAGCAGCGCCAGACTGTGGCCGATAAGAGGCAGCGCACCCGGCGCGGTCGGAATCACGGGAGCAGCGGATCGCTTCATCAGGTGGCACTCGTTCTTTCTTGCCGGCACTGCGCCCGAGGGGCGGCACCTCGTGAGCGGCACCCGTTCTCGGCGAATCGTCAGCATACGCACAACGGCGCTTTCCGACCAGATGGTTCGTGATATGGATCACATACCAGGCTGTCGGTCGCAAGTCGCCGCCGTCATCGCTCGGGGAGTCAACGGGACTCGGGTCCGACCGCTGATGCCGCGCTGCTTCCCGGTGGTGGCAAACCTCCGGTCACCCACCCCCAGCGGTAGTGAGGTTTCACGGGGCGCGGGCGGGGGAGCGGTCGGTAGCATCGGGAGGTGCGCTACGAAGAACTGGCCGATGTGCCGTGCTCGATCACGCGCCCACTCGTGATCTTCGGTGATCGCTGGACTCTGTTGATTCTCAAGTCATGCTTCTCCGGCATCCGCAGGTTCAACGCGTTCCAGAGCGCACTGGGTATCTCGCGCAGCAGGTTGCAGGATCGGCTGGACCGGCTGATCGACAATGGCATCCTCGTCAAGCAGAAGGCTGCCGTGGGGGCACACGAGGAATACCGCCTCACTCCCAAGGGGCACGACATCTACCCGATTCTGCTGGCCATCCGCGATTGGGGCGACACCTACATGGCGCCCGAGGGACCTCCGGTGCGCTACCGGCACCGCGACTGTGCGGGCGAGGCACATGTACGCCTCGAGTGCGATTTGTGTGGAGAGGAACTCACCGCCCGCGATGTCACCCCGGAGCCGGGTCCGGGTCTGCTCGACGCCACCGGTGCGAAGGCTGCGGGCAGCACGCGCTGAAGGGTGTGCGCCGGGCGCCCACGTCAGGAAGCCCGACATCCGAGGGCCGCAGCCGACTGCGCCGCGTGCGCAGAAAGGCGGCCAGCTCGGCTCGATTCGGCATGAGGACATTCTGGCGCACGGCCAGCGCCCGAGGGTGGTACAAATCGGTCCTCCCCGGCCGGATCGGCAGCTGCCAATCTCGTGGTGTGACGACGACAGCACTGATCACCGGCGCCAACAAGGGCATCGGATACGAAACCGCTCGACAGCTCGCCGCCCGTGGCGCGACCGTGCTGGTCGGGGCGAGGGACAACGCCCGCGGCACCACGGCCGCGGACAAGCTGAACGCCGAGGGGGCAGACGCCCGCTTCGTTCAACTGGACGTCGCCGACGCCGATTCGGTCGCGCGAGCGGCGGCGTGGATCGAGGAGGAGTTCGGCGAACTCGACATCTTGGTGAACAACGCGGGCATCGCGGGGCGACTCGACGGGGACGGCAAGCCCTCGTCCACCGCGCTGTCGACCCTGCGAGAGGTGTACGAAACCAACGTGTTCGGCGTCGTGGCCGTGACGAATGCGATGCTGCCCCTACTGCGCCGCGCGGACGCCGGTCGTATCGTCAACGTGTCCAGCGAGGTCGGCTCACTGGCCTTGATGATGGATCCCGACGGGCCCATGTGGCCGATGGCTTCGATCGCGTATCCCTCCTCGAAGACCGCCCTCACCATGGTGACCGCGATGTATGCCAAGGAACTGTGGGATACACCGATCAAGGTGAATGCGGCGAACCCCGGTTACTGTGCGACCGATCTCAACGGCAACACCGGTTTTCGCGCTGCGGCGCAGGGCGCCGAGGTGGTCGTCCACCTCGCGACTCTGCCGGCGGGCGGACCGAGCGGGCAGTTGTGGGGATACCGTTGGGGCGCTCCGGCGGGCGACGAATACGGTGTGCTGCCCTGGTGACACGAACGCCGAGGTCGGCGTGCCGCGCCCCGCCGATTCGGTTCGGGTTCGGCCGGGCGGTGCGTCGTAAGTGGGTTGCTCTGCCACCTCCGAGCAGGTGGTTACTGCTCGGAGGTGGTCGAGACTGCGGTTCGGGGCGTCACTCGGCGAACCAGGTGGCGACCTCGTCGGGCTCGGCGCGAGCGGTGCGGAAACTGTTGACCGGGTGATCCGTATCCGGGTAGCCGAAGGAGATGCCGCAAACTATTTTGCGGTGATCGGGAATGCCGAAGTAGTCCCGGATGAACGGGGAGTAGGTAGCCAGTGCGGCCTGCGGCGCCGCGCCGAGGCCCAGGGCCTGTGCGCCCAGGAGGAAACTGCCGATATAGAGGCCGCAGTCCACCGCCCCGTAGACGCCCAGGTCCGCTTCGCTGGTCACGATCGCCACGTGCGGCGCGTCGAAGAGTTCGAAGTTCCGCACGGCTTGCCGCATGGTCTTCCCGTGATCGCCTTTGGCTATGCCGACGCTTTCATACAGTTGCTTGCCGCATTCCCGCCTGCGGTCCCGGTAGACACCGGTGTATTGCGCCGGAAACGCGAAATCCGGTGCGGGCGTGGCGGTGGCGATGTGTTCGAGCAGTTCCTTCCGGAAGCGATCGGTTCCGGTGCCTTCGGTCACCACGACCTGCCAGGGCTGGGTGTTGCACCACGACGGCGTCCGCTGGGCCAGCCGCAGCAGGGCGCGGACCGTGTCGCGCTCGACGGGCTGCCCGCGGAATTGCCTGCACGTCCACCGCTGGTCGAGCACCCGGGTCAGCGCCGTGAACTCGTCGGTCGTCACTGTCATTCCCCCGCCTCCTTTGGCAGTCTTATTTCGAGACCAGACGCTAGCATCGAACACTCCGGTGCGAAAGCCGGGAGGCGCACGCCGATCGCCGAGGACGGGCGAGCCGACCGCGACGCGCTCAGCGGGAAGCCGGTTGTTCGCGTTGCACGATCCGCGCGGCTCGGACGAGGCAGAATCCCGATATGGCGTCCGAAGCCCCCGCCGCGCGGGACCGCAAACGGCACGGCAGGCATTACACGCCGCCGGTGCTGGCCCGGTTTCTCGCGCAGCGGCTGCTGCGCCATGTGGAGGTTTCGAAGACCGGCGTCCTGCGCGTGCTCGATCCGGCGTGCGGCGACGGCGAGCTGCTGTTCGCGGTGCGGCACGAGGCCGCGGCACGGTTCCCGGGCGCCCGGCTGGTGCTGACCGGCTACGACCTGGACGCCCGCGCGCTCGCGGTCGCGCGCGAGCGTGCCGGCGCGGCGGGGATCGCCGCGCACTGGCGCAGGGCCGACTTCCTCGCGGTCGAGGCCCAGCTCGCCGACGGCTCGTTCGACGCGGTGATCACCAACCCGCCGTACGTGCGCACCCAGCAGCTGGGCGGATCGACCGCGCGGTTGCTGAGCAAGCGGTTCGGCCTGCGCGGGCGGATCGACCTGACGCATCCGTTCGTCGCGACGCTGCCCCGGTTGCTGGCCGCCCGAGGCGTGCTCGGCCTGTTGTGCGCCAACCGATTCCTGACCACCAAGGCCGGCGCGAACATCCGGCGACTGCTGCTGACCGACCTTGCTCCGCTCGAGCTGTACGACCTGGGGGACACCAAGTTGTTCACCGCCGCTGTCCTGCCCGCGATCACCATCGCGCGGCGCGCGAGCCACCACGACGGCTGCCGCTACGTCTCCGCCTACGAGGCCGGTGGCGCGATACCCGGTGAGAAGACGCTTTTCGAGGCGCTGGCAGACCCGTACGGCTCGATAGTCGAGTACAACGGGCGGACCTTCGTCATCGAGGTCGGCAGTTTGGTGACCGGACGCCAGTCACCGCCGCCCCTCGATCATGCCGGGGGCGACCGGATCAGCGGCGAGAGTTCGAGCGGTGCGGCAGCGCACGACGGACAGCCGGAGTCAGCCGCGGAACGCCGGACACAGCGGGGCGTGGCGCGCGAACCGGACATCGCGTGGCGGATGTCGCACGAGGCGATCGATTCCTGGTTGACGCGGATCGCGTCGGCGACCTGGCGCGACTTCGGTGACGTGGCGCGCATCCGGGTCGGCATCAAGACCACCGCCGACCGCGTGTTCATCTCCGACGGCTGGGCCGACGCCGATCCGTGCCCCGAACCGGAATTGCTGCTCGATCTGATCACCCACCACGATCTGACGCCGTGGCGGGCCAACCGCGCCCGCGACGTTCGCGTGCTGTATCCCTACGACCTGGACAGGACGCGCCGCACACCCATCGACCTCGCCGAATTTCCCGCCGCCGCCGCGTACCTGCTGTCGCATCGGGAGACGCTGGCCGGACGACGCTACGTCGTGGAGAGCGGTCGCGATTGGTACGAGATCTGGGTTCCGCAGCGCCCGCACCTGTGGCGCGAGCCGAAGCTGGTCTTTCCGGACATCAGCGACCGTCCGCGTTTCGCGCTGGACAGTTCGGGGGCCGTGGTCAACGGCGACTGCTATTGGATCTCGCTACCGGACCTGGCCGGTGTGCCAGCCGAGGCCACACGCTTGGCGTATCTGCTGATGGGTGTGGCGAATTCGGCGCTCGGGTTGCGGTTCTACGACGCGGTCTGCGGCAATCGGTTGTACTCGGGCAGGCGGCGCTGGATCACTCAGTACGTGTCGCGGCTGCCGGTGCCCGACCCCGCGGCAGCCCGGTCGGGGGCCGTGATCGACTTGGTGGGCGAGTTCGTCGAGGGTCGTATGCCCGATCCGGCGGCGCAAGCCGAGCTGGACGACCGCGTGGCCGCGGCGTTCGGCGTCCGATTACGCGCTGACCTGGACGCCGACCATCGGCAGCAGGGTGCGGCGGGCGAAGTCGCGGGCGGCGCTTCGATCGCTCACCGGGATCAGCCCGTCGGGCGTGAGCGCGAGCGACAGCGCCAGCCGGGCCATGATCTCGGCGACCAGGTCGGCGTCGAAATCGTGCGTGCCACCGGCATCTCGTAGCTCGCGCAGCTTCTCGGCCAGGTAGTCGCGGCCGACGGCGAGGATCGGCCCCGCTTCGGTGGTCAGCCGGGGCAGGATCAGGTCCGGCTCGGTGCGCAGCAGCCTGCGCAGCAGTTCGTTGCCCGCGATGGCGCTGATGAACGCGACGAAGATCTCGACCAGCTGATCGTCGTTGCCGGAGACGGTGTGCACCTGCTTCTCGATCGCGGCGACGAAACGCTGGGCCTCCCGGACGCTGACCGCCTCGACGAGGTCGTTCTTGGATTCGTAGCGCCGGTACAGCGTGGCGGGGCTGATCCCCGCGCGGCGCGCGATCTCACCCATACTGGTCCGCTTGATGCCGAAGTCGAGGAAGGCCGAGAGTGCGCTTTCCAGGAGCTTCTCGCCGTCGGCGACCGGTTTCTCCAGGATGCGTTGCAGCATGGGCGAGATGGAAGGCACAGGATCTCCAGTGGTTTCGGCGCGGTGGCCGGGCCGTGGCCGGTGGGCGCGGCATCGCGACGGGTGCGGACGGGACGTTCATTATTTCATTGGGTAGGCCGAGCGTGACCGGGCATCGCCCGACCGCGTGATCCCGCACAGTAGGTCGCGTGTCCAGAATAAACTGGGCAGCCTGTGGTCGGTGTCGGCCGCATCGTCGGCCGATGCGGAAAGGGGTTGAGCCATGGGATATTTCGCGGATCGCGTCGTGGCGGTCACCGGAGCGGGGTCGGGTATCGGCCGGGAATTGGCAGTGGCGCTGGCCGGCGCGGGGGCGTGGCTGGCGCTGTCGGACAAGTCGGCGGAGGCCGTCGCCGAGACCGGGAGGCTGTGCGCGGCCGCGGGCCGGGAGCCCGCGGTGAGCGCGGTGGACGTCACCGACCGCGCGGCCGTGTTCGCGTACGCGGAGCGGACCGTCGCGCGGTTCGGGCGGGTCGAGGCGCTGTTCAACAACGCGGGCATCCTGCACGTCGGCAGCGTGCTGGAGTCGCCGTTCAGCGACTTCGAAGAGGTGATGGCCGTCGACTTCTGGGGTGTGGTCAACGGAACGAAGGCGTTCCTGCCGCATCTGCTGGCTGCCGAACGCGCGCATGTCGTCAACATCTCGTCGGCGTTCGGGTTGGTGGCCGTGGCGCGGCACGCACCCTACACCGCGGCCAAGTTCGCCGTGCGCGGCTTCACCGACTCGCTGCGCCAGGACATGCGGGCGGCGGGCGGCACCGTGCGGGTCACCGGGGTGTATCCCGGCGGGGTGCTCACCGGGATCGCCCGGTCGGCGAGGGTCGCGCCGGGCGTCGACGCGGCGCAGGTGGTGCGCCGGTTCGAAGGACAGGTGGCGCGGATGAGCCCGGTCGCGGCGGCGCGGACCATTCTGCGCGGCGCCGCCCGCGGCGAGGCGAAGGTCCTCGTCGGACTGGACGCCGTCGTTGTGGACCTGGTCACAAGAATCGCCGGGTCGTACCACGAGAAGGTGCTGGACATGGTATTCCGGTCCTGACCGCTCTCAGGGTACGCGGTCAGAGATGGGAAATGGCGAAATGAGAACTGTCAGAACGTATCTCACGTTATGGCGGACGGGTGAGGCGTCGCGCCGCACCGGCGGCGGGCCGTGGAGGCCCGCTCGGTGACGAAATGGATTCTGCTCGAGTGTTTCTCCGGTAGTCCCGGACGCGTGATCGCCTTGGGGTCCACACCGAAGTCGTTCGTGCCGCTGGCCAACATCCTGCGCAACCCGCTGTCGCTCGCCGACGCGGAGTCGGCGCTGTGGCAGGCGTGTGCGACCGGTGTGCCGGTCGCACAGGTCTCCGACGACGGGCGGCGCACGGTGCGGGCCGAGCCGCTGCTCATCACGCCGCGGCAGGCGCATGCCGTTCGACTGTGGGTGGGTCCGGTGCGGGAGCCCGTCCTGGCCGCGGACCCGATGGGCGCGTGGTATTTCGACCTCACGACCAACCGCTCGGTGCGCAGCGTCGACCTGCTGGACCTGTACGGTGTCGCGCCCGAGAACCGGGCCGCCGAGCTGGCCATCGCCAGTGCGTTCACCCGGCTGGTCACCAACCGCGACGAGAGCGAGGCGCTGGCCAAGATCGTCAACTCGGCGCCGGGCACCGAGCACCAGGCGGTCTGGACCATCCGTCGGGACGACGCCGCGCTGCGCGCCGGGCATTTCGCCTGCCGGATCGTCGTCGAGCCGGATGACACCGGCGTGCGTCACGTGCTCCTGCGCGGCGTGACGCAGGACATCGGCGCGGCCACCGCGGTCGCCGCCGCGCCGCCGCCGACGATCCTGGAGTACACGGTGCTGGAGGCCGCCACCGAACCCGGCGAGTACCGCGCGATCGTCAATCTGCGGTCGTTGCGGTTGATCCGGTGGATCGGCGCGCCGATGCCGGACATCGCCTGGGAGGATCTGCCGCAGCAGCCGAGACCGCAGATCCACCCGGACGATCTGGAGGCCGCGAAGGCCATGTCGCGAGAGCTGGCGCGGCATCGCACCGAGGGAACGGTGCGCCTGCGCCGGATCGACGGTGGTTGGCAACCGGTACGAATACGGGCCGCGTTGATGGCGCTGGATCAGCACACCACGGCCGGATTGGCCACGGTCACCGCGGAGTGAACCGCCGTGACCGTGGCAGGCGAAGTCATTGGCGCGGCAGATCCAGCTCGGCCATTTCCTTCTCGATCGCGTTCGCGGCGAAATCCACGCCGCGGGAACGTAATTCATGTACCCGGCGCTGGAGTGCCTCGACTCCACCGGGTTGGGCCGCGATGTCGGCCACGCTGATCCGGCCCTTGGGCCGATGCACACCCGACTGCACGTACGACACCGTGATACCTCCTGCCTGCACGCTCACCCGCCCACCGACCCGGGTGGGTTCACCACTGCGCTACAAGTCGCACGACAACCGTGTCGACAGGAGAGCCCGGGTCGCCGGGCACGCTGGCTGAATGCTATCAGCGAACCTTACTGGACACTTGATCAGTGTGTCCGGTATCACACCTCATTTGCCGTGCGATGTTGAGCTGTATTTGCTAGGTAGACAGACGCATTCAGGCGAATGCGATCTTGTTCCTCGGCGCGCAGCTCTCGGCGTACCTTGCCCGGTACGCCCGCCACGAGTGAGCCGGGCGGAATCCGCGCGCCC
This sequence comes from Nocardia sputi, assembly GCF_023501985.1. Taxonomy (NCBI): domain Bacteria; kingdom Bacillati; phylum Actinomycetota; class Actinomycetes; order Mycobacteriales; family Nocardiaceae; genus Nocardia; species Nocardia sputi. Next base: position 61,787 of record NZ_JAMFLC010000024.1, read on the forward strand.
TCCGGGATCAGTGCGTTGGCCGCGATCAGGCTGCCCGGCCCGACCACGGCGCCGTTGAGGACGGTGGCGCCCATGCCGACGAGCACGTCGTCGCCGATGGTGCACCCGTGCAGGATCGCGTTGTGTCCTACCGAGACTCCCGCGCCAACGGTCAGGGGGAAGCCGGGGTCGGCATGCAGCACGCAGCCGTCCTGGATATTGCTGCGCGCGCCGACCTCGATCGTCTCCAGGTCACCGCGCAGTACGGCGCTGTACCAGACGCTGACCTCGGCCCCGAGCCGCACGCGGCCGATCACGGTGGCGTTCGGCGCGAGCCACGCGCTGTCCTCGATATCCGGCGCATAGTCGCCCAGCTGAATCCGCATGGTCACGAACTTAACCGCGCCCCCTGGAAGCCGGCGCGGTGGGCGGCGGGGCTGGTGCCGAGGAGGCGGTGGAAGTGGTGGCGCAGGCTCACCGCCGTGCCGAACCCGGTGTCGACGGCGATGCGTTCCACGGTGTCGGCGGTGGATTCGAGCAATAGCCGCGCCCGGTCGGTGCGCTGGAGCAGCAGCCACTGTTGCGGGCTGCTGCCGGTGCGGTCGCGGAAGCGGCGGGTGAACGTGCGCCGCGACATGAGTGCGACCCGCGCCCAGCTGTCCAGGTCGATCGGGTCGCCGAGACGTGTTCGCGCCCACACCATGGCGCGTTCGATCGGATCGTCCTCGGCGGCGTCGGGGACCGCGATCGGGATGTACTGTGCCTGCGATCCGCTGCGGTGCGGTGCGGTGACCAGCGCTCGGGCCAGCTCGGTGGCCGCTTTGCTGCCCAGATCGCCGCGGACCAGGTGCAGGCAGCAGTCCAGGGCCGCGGCCACGCCCGCCGACGTCACGACATCGCCCAGGTCCGTCCACAGCGTGTCGGCGCGGACGCGGACCGCCGGAAACGCGCGGGCCAGTTCGGCGGCGGCGGCCCAGTGCGTTGTCACCTCGCGCCCGTCGGCCAGCCCGCTGGCGGCCACCGCCCACGAGCCGAGGCACAGCCCGACGATCCTGGCGCCGCCGGCGTGGGCGGTGCGCAGCGCGGCGCGCACTTCGGCGGACAGTCGCGTTCCGGGCCGCCAGCTCGGGATCACGATCGTGTCGGCGCGGGCCAGCGTGTCGAGTCCGTGCCGGACATTGATGTCGAAACCGGCTGGAGTGCTGTAATTCCCGGGCCGCTCGGCGCACACGTCTACCTGATACGGCGCGGACCCGTCGATTCCTATCCGCCCGAAAACCAGGCTGGGCACCGACAAATGGAAGGGACTGATCCCGTCGAACGCGAAGACGGCTACCGTGCGCATGGCCCGATCTTAACGATAAGCGGCTCCCGGGCCACTGTTGACCGGTGCGCGGGCCGGACAGGATCGACGACATGAGCGACACGATCGAAACCACCGCCCTCGAAGTCCTGCACGTCGGCGGGCCGACGCTGCGGTTGCGCTACGCGGGGCGCACTTGGCTGACCGACCCCACCTTCGACGAGCCCGGCGACTACCCGGGGCGCGTCACGCTGCACAAACTTGTCGGCCCCGCAGTGTCGCCGCGAGAACTCGGCCCGGTGGACGTCGTGCTGCTCTCCCACGACGAACACCCCGACAACCTGGACAGCTCCGGCCAAGAATTCCTCCGTACCGTGCCGACCGTACTGTCCACGCCCGGCGCCGCGACTCGCATCGAGGGCGTGCGCGGACTGCAGAACTGGGAGACCGTGACGGTGCGCGGAGTGCAGGTGACCGGCGTGCCCGCCCTGCACGGCCCCGAGGGCTGCGAACCGTTCACCGGATTCGTCACCGGGTTCGTGCTGCGGGCCGAAGGAGAGCCGACGGTGTACGTCTCGGGTGACAACGCCTCCGTCGACGTGGTGCGGCGGATCGCCGAGCGAATCGGGCGCATCGATGTCGCGGTGCTCAACGTGGGCGCCGCGAACATCGGCCACTTCGGCGACGCCGACCTCACGTTGAACGCGCGCACCGCGCTGCTGGCCGCCGAGGTGCTCGGCGACGCCCTGATCGTGCCGGTGCACGGCGAGGGCTGGGCGCACTTCAGTGAGTCGCTCGACCATCTCAGCCGGATATTCCGCTACGCCGGTCGCGGGGATCAACTGCGCATCCCGCCCTTGGGACGGGCGGCCGCCGTGAGACCGCAGTCGGCCGAGCGCGGTGCCACGCTCAGCTGAGCAACGTGCCGAGAAACCGGCTCGAAGAGCGGACGCGGATGGTCGTCATGCGCGACCGGCGCGTCGCTCGTGGCGTCGGCACGTCGGCGGGGCCACGATGGCGGTATGAGGATCGGAGTACCACGGGAGGTCAAGGAGCAAGAGTTCCGGGTAGCCCTGACTCCGGCGGGCGCCGGGGAGCTGGCCGGGCACGGACACGAGATTGTGGTACAGGCGGGCGCGGGCATCGGATCGGGGTTTCCCGACGTCGATTACGCCGCGGTGGGGGCCCGCTTGGTCCCGGACGCCGACCAGGTGTGGCGGGAAGCGGAGCTGGTGTTGAAGGTGAAGGAACCGATCGCGCAGGAGTATCCGCGGATGCGCCATGGGCAGGTGCTGTTCACCTTCCTGCACTTGGCGGCTTCGCGCGAATGCACCGATGCCGTGTTGCGGTCGGGGATCACCGCCATCGCCTACGAGATGGTCCGTGCGGCCGACGGGTCGCTGCCGCTGCTGGCCCCCATGAGCGAGATCGCGGGCAAGCTGGGCGCCCAGGTCGGCGCCTATCACCTGATGGCTCCGCTCGGCGGCGCCGGACTGCTGCCCGGTGGCGTCCCCGGCGTGCGCCCGGCGGAGGTGGTCGTGCTCGGCGGCGGCGTCGCGGGCTCGAACGCGGCCGCGGTGGCCGTGGGCATGGGCGCGCGCGTCAGCGTGCTGGACACCGACCTTCGCCGGTTACGCGAACTCGACGCCCGCTTCGACGGTCGGGTCACCACCGTCGCGTCGAACACCACGGAGATCCGGCGCGCGGTGCTGTCGGCCGACCTGGTGATCGGCGCGGTGCTGGTACCGGGCGCGCGAGCGCCGAAACTGGTCTCCGACGAGCTCGTCGCGGGCATGCGCCCCGGCGCGGTGCTGGTGGACATCTCCATCGACCAGGGTGGCTGCTTCGCCTCCGCGCACCCGACGACGCACGCGAATCCGACTTTCCGGGTGGCGGACGCGCTGTTCTACTGCGTCGCCAATATGCCGGGCGCGGTACCGCACACCTCGACGATCGCGCTCACCAACGCGACCCTTCCCTACGTGCGGGCGATCGCTGGTCTCGGCTGGCAGGAGGCGTGCGCCGCGCGCCCCGATCTCGCCCACGGACTCACCGCGGACGCCGGGCGACTGCTTTCCGGCGAAGTAGCCGCCGCGCACGGCTATTCCAGGCCGCTCGGCGTCGCGGGCTGACTACTCCTGTTCGGTGCGTCCCTCGCCCAGATACCAGTCGGGCTCACCGGTGGTGGGCAGGTCGCGCAACTTGTCCGGGTTACGGACCACGTCGATGGCGACGATGTGGCCGTCGTCGACGGTGAAGGAGAAGACGCCGGTGTGGGTGCCGTCGAAGACCACCAGCCCCGGCTGGCCGTTGACCAGCACCGCGCGGCCCCACCCGCCCACAGCCGACGGCGCGTGGTACCAGCCGAGCAGCAGCTTGGCCACGAGTTCGGCGCCGTGCACGGGCTGCCGGATCGCGGGCACCTTGCCGCCGCCGTCGGCGGTCAGGCTCACGTCCGAGTCGAGGACGCCGAGCAGAGCGCCGAGATCGCCGGAGCGCCAGGCCAGCGCGAAGGCCGACACCACCCTCTTCTGCTCGTCGGGAGACGCGGGGAAACGCGGGGTGCCGTTCTCGACGTGCTTGCGCGCCCGCGAAGCGAGCTGGCGGACGGCGGCCGGGGTGCGGCCGACCACTTCGGCGACCTCCGGGCCGCTCATGCCGAAGACGTCCTGGAGCACGAACGCGGTGCGCTCGGCAGGGGAGAGCGACTCGAGCACGACCAGCAGGGCTGTGGTGACCCGCTCGTCCTGGGTGATCCGGTCGGCGGGGTCCTCCCAGCTGGTCACCTCCGGCTCCGGCAGCCATTCGCCCACGTACTGTTCGCGGCGCACGCGCGCGGAGCCGAGGTGGTCGAGGGCGAGACGGCCGGTCACCGTGGACAGCCACGCCCGCAGGTTGTCGATCTCACCGGCGGCGCCCGCCTCGTACTGGCGCTGCAACCGCAACCACGCCTCCTGCACCACGTCGTCGGCGTCGCTGAGGCTGCCCAAGGTGCTGTAGGCGAGCCTGCGCAGATACGGCCGGTGCTCCTCGAACCGCCTGGCCAGCTCGGCCTGGTCGATGGGCTCGGAGGAGGGCTGCTCGGAAGTCACTGCTGTTCGCCGTTCGTCGTTCGGCCCCCGCCGGGGCGAGTTCATGGATGCGTCACCAGGTCGACGACGCAGGGGCACCGAGTGTGACACGGCGCCGACAGCGCGAGCCGTGTGCACGGCCGCGGGCGGGCACCCGTTAACCTCGCCGGGTGCAGAAGGGGACCTCCATCGCGGTCGGGTTGCTGCTCGGATTCGCACTCGACCGGGTGTTCGGTGACCCGCGACGGTGGCATCCGGTCGCCGGATTCGGCACGGCGGTGGCGGCTTTGGAGTCGGTGACCTACGCCGACCGGCGGGCGGCGGGGCTGGCGCACGAGGCGCTTGCCATCGGCGCGGTGGTCGGGCTCGGCCTGGCCGTGCGGCGCGGCGGGGTGACCGCGACCGCCGCCGCGACCTGGACCGTGCTGGGCGGACACAGCCTCGCGCGGACCGGGCGCGTCATGGCCGACCGGTTGTCCGCCGGTGATCTGGACGGCGCTCGCGCGCTGCTGCCTTCGCTGTGCGGCCGCGATCCACAAGCGCTCGACGCGGACGGGCTCGCCCGCGCGGCCCTGGAGTCCATCGCCGAGAACACCTCCGACGCGGCCGTTGCCCCGGTCCTCTGGGGGGCCGTGGCGGGCGTCCCGGGGTTGCTCGGGTACCGCGCGGTCAACACGCTCGACGCGATGATCGGCTACCGCAACGCGCGCTACCGGCGTTTCGGCTGGGCCGCCGCGCGCGTCGACGACGCGGCCAATTTGCTCCCGGCGCGCGTCACCGGGCTGCTCACGGCCGCGCTCGCCCCGCTGATCGGCGGCCGCCCCGCAGCGGCTCTGCGCGCTTGGCGCCGCGATGCGGCCGGGCATCCCAGCCCCAACGCGGGGGTGGTCGAAGCGTCGATGGCCGGGGCGCTCGGCGTCCGGCTGGGTGGCCGCACCGAGTATCCGCACGGCGTGGAAATGCGCCCGCTGCTCGGCGACGGTCCGGCTCCTACCGTCGACGACCTGCGCCGCGCCGTCCGCCTTTCCGAGGCCGTGCAGCTCGCGGCCACCCTGCTCGCCGCCGTCGTAGCCGCGACGAGGCGCTGAGCGTTCGTCGCGGTAAGCGCTCGCCGCGCGATGCGGACCCCAATAGGCTTCCGGGGTGCGCATCGAGCTCATGGCCATCGTCGTGGCGGAGTACGACCCGGCGATCAGCTTCTTCGTCGACTCGCTGGGATTCGAGCTGCTCGAGGACTCGCCCGCACTCACCAATGACGGCCGCTCGAAACGGTGGGTCGTCGTAAGGCCGCCCGGTGCGCAAACGGGCATCCTGCTGGCCCGGGCCGACGGTGGGTCGCAAGCCGCCGTGATCGGACAGCAGGTGGCGGGCAGGGTCGGGTTCTTCCTGCGGGTCGACGACTTCCAGGCTGCGTATGACCGGATGGTTTCGCGGGGTGTCGAGTTCGTGAGCGTGCCCCGCGGCGAATCGTATGGGCGGGTGGCGGTCTTCCTCGACATCGCGGGGAATCGGTGGGATCTGCTCGGTCCGGATCAGCCGTAGTGCTTCTCCAGCGTGGAGCCACAGCCTGTCGACAGTGTTCGCGGCGAGAAGTCGCGCCGGATCATCCCCGGCCGCGGCCGTAGCGGTCGGCGAGGCGAGCTTCCGTGGTCGGTGCGGCGGGTGCGCTCGGCGTGGTCGCCGAAGCCGGGGCCGATCGGGCTGGTTCGGCGGCGGACGCGCCGGGCTGCTGCGCGGTGGAGGCCTTCTCTTTCCTTCGTTCCCGGATCTCGGCGTAGACGAAGTAGCCGAGACCGAGGGGAGCCATGATGCCGAAGGCGAGCCATTGCAGGCCGTAGGAAAGGTAGGGGCCCGCGTCGAGCCGGGGGAGTGGGGTGGGTGTGAACGCGCCCGGCTGGTTCTCGCTCAGTTGCAGGTAGCCGCCACGCTCGCCGCCGGTGGGAACGGGGGTGAGGGGCTGTTGCAGAACCGTCGATTCCTGGGTGACGTCGATGGAGTACACCTGGCGATAGCCGTCCTGGACGCTGGGGTCCTTACCCGGCGTGACGCCCTCGGACATCCGGATCCGGGCCTCGACGCGCTGCGGCCCGGCGGGTGGCTCGGGAATCTGCGGCGGGCGCGTCCCGTCGACAGCTGACACCAGCCCGCGGTCGACCAGCAGCACGCGACCGTCGTCCAACCGGAAGGTCGCGAGCACCGCGTATCCCGGAGAGCCGTCGAGGTGGCGCAGCCGCACCAGCACCGTCGAGTCCGGCACGTAGCTGCCGGAAGCGGTGACACGTCGCCACTCGGTGTGCGCGGCGCTGCCCGGATCGGACAGCACGGTGGTGACGTCCACGGGATCGGCCTTCACCGACTCGGCGATCAGCTCGTTGCGATGCGAGGTGGCCGTGTTCTTGCCGAGTTGCCACGGCGCGAGCACGGTGAAGCACAGGTAGGCGAACGCGGCGACCAGCATGGCCAGGATCAGCCAGCTGGGGCGCAACAGGAAAGCGAGCCTGCGCATCACGGTCGCTCGTCGGGGACCAGGCGCGGATCGGGCGGTTCGGCGGCGGCGCTCAGTTCGGCGCGCACCCAGTCGAGCAGGCCGGGGACGGCGGCCTCGATCTGGGCGCGCACGAGTTCGAAGTCCGCCGCGTCGCCGTAGTAGGGGTCGGCCACGTCGTGACCGTCGGCGTCCGGGTCGAAGGCGCGCAGCAACCGCAGCCGTTCGGCGGGGATGCCGAGGCGGGCGAGGTCGCGCTGATGCGAGCGGTCCAGGGCGATGACCAGGTCGGCGTCGCGGTGCTCGGCGCCGAACAACGCGGCGACGTGGCCGGTCGGGTATCCGTATCTACGCAGGGTGGCGCTGGTTCTCGGGTCGGCGTCGGCCCCGACGTGCCACGAACCGGTGCCCGCGCTGCTCACCCGCACCCGGTTGGCCAGTCCGGCCCGGTACAGGTGCGACGCGAAGATCTTCTCCGCCATCGGAGAGCGGCAGATGTTGCCGGTACAGACGAACGAGACGTGCAGCTGGCCCACGCCTGCCATTCTGGCCGGTCCGGATACCGGACCGCCACGTAGGGTGTGGTCTCGTGGCCGAGCACACCGTCGATCGCGCGAAACTGCGTCACCACGGCGACGTGGACGCACGTGCGGGCATGCTCGATTTCGCGGTGAACGTCCAAGGCGCCGCGCCGCCGCAGTGGCTGCTGCGGCGGCTGGCCGCGCGGTTGTCCGAGCTGGGCCGCTATCCGAGCGCCGAGGACGCCGACGCCGCCCGCCGCGCGGTCGCGGCCCGGCACGGCCGCGCGCCCGGCGAGGTGCTGCTGCTGGCGGGCGCCGCGGAAGGCTTCGCGATGCTGCCCCGCCTCGCGCCGCGCTCGGCCGTGGTGCTGCACCCGTCGTTCACCGAGCCGGAACTCGCGCTGCGCGAGGCGGGCGTCCCCGTGACCAGGGTGGTGCTGGGACCGCCCTACCGGCTGGATCCCGCCGCGGTGCCTACCGGGGCCGACTTGGTGGTGCTCGGCAACCCGACCAACCCGACCTCCGTGCTGCACTCCGCCGAGGCCATCCGGGCACTGCGGAAGCCGGGCCGCCTGATCGTGGTCGACGAGGCCTTCGCCGACGCGGTGGTGGGCGAGCCGCACTCCCTCGCCGCCGATCCCGCCCCCGACCTGCTCGTGCTGCGCAGCTTGACCAAGACCTGGGCGCTGGCGGGTCTGCGCTGCGGCTACTTCCTCGGCGCACCCGACGTGCTCGCGCGCCTCGACCACGGGCGGCCGCACTGGCCGCTGGGCACCCTGCAACTGGAAGCGATCACCGCCACCGCGAGCCCGGCCGCCGTGGCCGAGGCCGAGCGACGCGCCGAGGCTCTCGCCGTGGCTCGGACCGCGATGATCGAGCGCCTGACCGCCCTCGGCGTCGACGTCCACACGCCCGCGGACGGACCGTTCCTGCTGCTGCGCGTCGCGGACGGTGAACTGCTGCGCAAGCACCTGGCCGTCCAGGGCATCGCGATCCGCCGCGCGGACACCTTCCCCGGTCTCGGCCCGGACCATCTGCGCGTCGCCGTTCGCGGCGCCGAGGAGGTCGATCGGCTGGTCGCCGCGATCCGGTCGGCGGATGCGCGGTGAGCGCGGGGAATCGTTCGCGCCGGTGGGCCGTCGTGCGAACCTCCGAGCTGGAGGCGTGGGGCGGAGTGCGCGCCGGGGTCGCGATGCGCATGCTGTGCGGGCGGGGGCGTGTCCTGCGCAGCGAAGTCGCGGGAGCGGACCGCGGGCGGTTCCGGAACCCGGCCTCGGGCCGGTACCGAACGAATCAGTGCAGGACCGAAGCGAAGGAAGGTGGACGATGACCACGCTCGCGGATCTCATCGGGGTGCTGGACGCGGCCTACCCGCCCGCGCTGGCCGAGCCGTGGGACTCGGTCGGCCTGGTCTGCGGTGACCCCGCCGAGGAGTTGACCCGGGTGCTGTTCGCGGTCGACGCGACCGAGGCGGTCGTCGACGAGGCGATCGATTGGCGCGCGCAAGCTCTAGTGGTACACCACCCGCTGCTGCTGCGCGGCGTCGACACCGTCGCGGCGAGCACGCCGAAAGGCGCGCTGCTGCACCGGCTGATCCGCTCCGGTTGCGCGCTGTTCACCGCGCACACCAACGCCGACTCCGCCGACCCCGGCGTCTCCGACGCGCTCGCCGCGGCACTCGGCCTCACGGTGACCGGTCCGCTGGACGCGAAACCAGAAGAAGCCGTGGACAACTGGGCGATTCAGGTGCCACATGCCCACGCCGACGCAGTGCTCGCCGCACTCTTCGCCGCCGGTGCGGGCGGGAGCGGGAACTACCGAGACTGCGCGCTGCGAGTGCCCGGGACGGGGCAGTTCCGGCCGATGGCCGAAGCGAACCCGGCGCACGGCACCGCGGGCGAACTCCAGCACGTGGAGCAGGACCGGATAGAGGTGATCGCCCCGCCCTCGGCGCGCTCGGCCGTGCTCGCCGCCCTGCGCGCCGCCCATCCCTACGAGGACCCGGCCTACCACATCAGCGAACGCGCCCAGCTGTCCTCGGCGCGCGGCATCGGCCGGGTCGGCACCCTGCCGGGACCGGAATCGTTGCGCGCCTTCGCCGATCGCGTGGCTCGTGCACTCCCGCACACCGCGTGGGGCGTGCGCGCCGCGGGTGATCCGGACCGCACCGTCCGCACCGTCGCGGTGTGCGGGGGAGCGGGCGACTCCTACCTGAGCCGTGCCGCCGGGCTCGGCGTCGATGTCTACGTCACCTCCGACCTGCGCCACCATCCCATCGATGAGCACCTGCGCAAGGGCGGTCCCGCGGTGGTCGACGCGGCACACTGGGCGACCGAGTTCCCGTGGTGCGCACAGGCGGAAGCATTCGTCCGGACTGCCCTGCCGGATCTGGAGACCAGGGTGTCCACACTGCGCACCGACCCGTGGACGGTACACGCCCCGAGCTGACCGCCGAGCGTCCGATGCCGTTGTCCCGGCGGCGAACTGGCGACGGCGTGTCGGGGCGTGTCCGAGCCGGACCGGGACAGGTTGGCGGATTGCGTGAATCGAGTAGTTCGCGCGGGGTACAACTACCGCATGAACTTCCCGGTTGATTTCGGGCTCGTGCAGATCGGGCTGATCCTGCTGCTGGTCGTCGGTGTAGCGCTGATCGTCTCCGGCCTGATCGCCGCGCGCCGGGTCGGGATGCGGGCATCGCTCGCGCGCGGTACGGGCGGGCTCGCGCTCCTGCTGGTGGCGGCGGTGCTGCTGTGGATCGCGACCCTGGTGCAGACCTACCTCGGGCTGACCGGCGAGATCAAGGCGGCGCACGTGGTGGCCCAGCCGGTGGCCGGGCAGGAACACCAGCTCGACGTCGACCTCACCTTGTACGGCGACGACAACCACCCGGAGCAGCGCCTGACCTACCGGGTCGAGGGCGACATGTGGGTGCTGCAAGCGGGCATCGTCGAGCTGGAGCCGTGGGTGAACGCCCTCGGTTTCCACTCCGGCTACCGGATCAGCCGCCTGTACGGCCAGCGCCTCGACGGCGTCGCGACCACGCAGAACCAGATCTTCCTCAACGACGGCGACCGCGACTTCTTCGCCGACATGCGCGAGGGCCGCTGGTGGACCCAGCCGTTCGTGCGCTCCGCGTACGGCAACGCGGTGATCGCGGTGCCCGGCGAATACGACGTCTACATCTCCCGGGACGCCATCAAGACTCGCACCGTCGGCGGCTGACGGCGGTCCGCCGATCCGGCGGGGTACGGTTGAACACCAGTCTCGTCCACCCCGTCCAGGAGTTTGTCCGCATTGAATGTCGAACCCCCGATCCAGGCCGAGCTGCTCCGGCTCGCCGCCGTCGACGCCGAGCTGACCCGGATCGCGCACCGTCGCACCGTGCTGCCCGAGCAGCAGGAGGTGGCCCGGCTGGAGGCCGAGCGCAACGCGCACTCCGACGCCGCGGTGGCCGTGGAGATCGTGCTGGACGACCTCGACCGCGACATCCGCAAGCTGGAGGGCGAGGTCGACGCGGTGCGCAAGCGCGAGGACCGCGACAAGGACATGCTCACCGCGGGAACGGTGAGCGCCAAGCAACTTTCGGAGATCCAGCACGAGCTCGGCAGCCTGGAGCGCCGCCGCTCCGTGCTGGAGGACGAGTTGCTCGAGGTGATGGAACGGCGTGAGGCCTCCGCTGCCGACCACGAGCACGCGGGCGCGCGGTTGAGCAAGACCGACGAGGAGCTCGCCACCGCGCGCAGGCATCGGGACGAAGCGCTCGCCGATCTGGACGTGGCACAGACACGCTGCGAGACCGATCGCGCGGGCTTGGTGGCCAAGCTGCCTGCCGACCTGCTCGCGATCTACGACCGGCAGCGGGAACAGCACGGCGTCGGCGCGGCGCTGTTGCAGGCGCGCCGCTGTGGCGCGTGCCGCATCGAGCTCGATCGGGGGGAGATCGCGCGCATCGCCAAGGCCGCCCCCGACGCGGTCGTGCGGTGCCCGGAGTGCGGGGCGATCCTGGTCCGGACCAAGGAATCGGGGCTGTGAGCTCGCCGGGATCGGGTGATCAGGACGTGCGATGAGTTTCTCGGAGGTGATCGTCGAAGCCGACGGCGGTTCGCGGGGCAACCCCGGTCCGGCCGGCTACGGCGCGGTGGTCTACGACGCCGGACACGTCCGGGTGCTCGCCGAGCGTCGTGAGTTCCTCGGCACAGCCACCAACAACGTCGCCGAATACCGGGGGCTCATCGCCGGATTGGAAGCGGCGGCGGAGCTGGGCGCCGAGTCGATCGTGGTGCGCATGGATTCCAAGCTGGTCGTCGAGCAGATGTCCGGTCGCTGGAAGATCAAGCACGCGGCGTTGATCCCGCTCGCCGACCGAGCCCGCAGGCTGGCCTCCGGGTTCGCGCGGGTCGGCTACACCTGGATCCCGCGCGCGGAGAACTCGCATGCCGACCGGCTGGCGAACGAGGCCATGGACGAGGGCACGGGCCGTGCCGCGACCGTGGACACGCGGCCGACCGAGGCCGCCGATCCGGCTCTCGCGGTCGCCGAGCACGACCGGCCGAGCTGGATCGATGAAGTCAGGGACACCAGCGCCGAGCAGTCCGAGGCCGCCGGGCAGGGCCCCGGCTGGACCGGCGCGGTCGGCCGTCCCACCCGGTTGCTGCTGCTGCGCCACGGCCAGACCGAGTTGTCGGTGCAGCGGCGCTATTCCGGTCGTGGCAACCCACCGCTCACACCGCTGGGCCGGGAGCAGGCCGCTCGCGCCGCGAAAATGCTCGCCGTCAAGGGCGGTATCGCCGCGGTGGTCAGTTCTCCGCTCGGCCGGGCCAGGGAGACCGCCGAGGCGGCGGCCGCCGCTCTCGGAGTACCGGCCGAAATCCACGACGGGTTGATCGAGACCGACTTCGGCGAGTGGGAGGGACTGACCTTCGCCGAGGCCACGCAACGCGACCCCGAACTGCATGCTCGCTGGATCGGCGACCCCACCGTCGCCGCGCCCGGCGGGGAGAGCTTCGAAGAGGTCCGCGTGCGGGTCGACGCGGTTCGTCGCGACCTGCTCGAGCGGTATCCCGGCGCCAACGTGGTGGTGGTCAGTCATGTGACCCCGATCAAGACCCTGCTGCGGCTGGCGCTCGATGTCGGCCCCTCACTGCTGTACCGATTGCATCTGGATCTGGCGTCGCTATCGATAGCGGAGTTCTATCTCGACGGCGGGTCCTCGGTGCGCTTGGTGAACGATACGTCCTACCTCTGAGAGTGCCGCCCGGCCCGAATCGAGGGCGAACACGGTGCGCGGAGGGCGAATTATGCCCCATTGCAACACATTTGCGTTTCACAATCGCGTGATGCGGTGAATCTCACTTCAACTCTGCCTTGCGCGCCCAGTAGCGGTAGGCTTCCGGACGGTCAGGCACAGGCGTCCTAGCTGCCTGCCTGGTCGGGGTCGACGCAGTGACCTCGGTCAGTGCTGCTCAGTGGGACGGTTTCTCGCGGGCAGCGCCGCCCGTCGGCCGCGTCGCGGTTGGAAGCACCTGTGCCGTCGAGTGGTTCGATGAGAGTGCAGGTTCGATGAGCAGTCCGATCAAGGTTGTCGTTCTCGGGGCGGGGATCGGAGGACTCACCACCGCGGCCGCCCTGCGGCACGCGGGTTTCGGCGTCGAACTATACGAAGCGGGTCCCGAATTGCGGGCCCAGGGCTTCGGACTTTCCGTGCAGGCCAACGGCATGAACGCACTGCGCACCCTCGGCCTCGGCATCGATGAGCAACTGCTCGAACGCGGCGGCCGGGTCGAGACCTTCCGTTTCTGCAACCCCGACGGCAGTCCCATCCGGGTGCTTCCGGTGCACCGGCTCGACGCCCAGCTCGGCGCCCCCGCCGTGGCGCTGCACCGCACCGACCTGCACGACGTGCTGCTGCGCGCGATCGGCGACACGCCGACTTTCGTCGGCGCGCAGGCCACCGGCTTCGTCGACGACGGCGAGCACGTGCGCGTCGAGTTCGCCGACGGCCGGGTCGCCCAGGGCGATCTGCTCGTCGGCGCCGACGGTATCCACTCGGTGGTACGCGCGCAGTTGCACGGCCGCGCCGAGCCGCGCCCCGGCAATTTCGTCTGCTGGCTGGCCTGCATCCCGTTCGAGCATCCCAATGTCGCGCGCGGGCTGTCGGCGCACTTCTGGGGCACCGGAATGCGTTTCGGCATCCACGACATCGGGCACGGCCGCGTGTACTGGTGGGGCACCAAGACGCTGCCCGCCGACGAGGCCGCGAACTGGCAGGGTGGCAAGGAAGACCTGCTGCGCCTGTACGCGGACTGGGCGCCGGAGGTGCGCGCCTGCATCGAGCAGACCGACGAGGCGGCGATCCTGGCCGTGCCCGCGCAGGACCGCCCGCCGCTGCCGCAGTGGGGCCGCGGCCGGGTGACGCTGCTCGGCGACGCGGCGCACCCGATGCTGCCCAGCCTCGGCCAGGGCGCCAACGCCGCCATCGAGGACGCTGTGGTGCTGGCGAGCGTGCTGCGCAACTCCCTGGATCCGGTCGCGGCCCTGCGCCGTTACGAGAAGCTGCGCGCCGACCGCACCGCCATGTTCGTCAACGGGTCGGCTTCGCTCGCCAAGATCGAGCAGACCACCGACCCGCGCCTGGTGCGGGTGCGCGACACCTACTTCCGGCACGCGCCTACCGAATTCTTCCTGCGCGAGCTCGGCAAACCGATGTCCTTCCCGGCGCCGGAGGGGCCGACCGCCCGGCTGCCGCGCCCGCTGTCGCCGGTCGAGCGCTGGCACTGGATCGCCGATCAGCTCGCGCCGCTGCACATCCTGTCGCGCGTGCGGATCCGTGGGCACGTCGAGACCGAGCAGATCCGCGCCGGGTTGGACGAGGTGCAGCGCCGACATCCGCTCCTGCGGGTCGCCGTCGCCGCCGAAGCCGACGGCACCGCACCGCGTTTCGTGCCGGTGGGGGCGCCGATTCCGCTGCGCGTCATCGAATCCGAGGACAGCACGAACTGGCTGACCGAGGTCGACGCGGTGGAACTGCGCGAGCCGTTCGACTGGCGCACCGGCCCGCTGGCGAGGGCCGTGCTGATCAAGGAGACCGATGGCACCAACGAGCTGATCGTCACGCTGCACTATGCCATCGCCGATGGCGAGAGCGCGCTGTCGGTAGCCAAGCAGGTGCTCCAGGTAGCCGCCGGGGACACGGGCGACTTCTCGCCCGCGCCGGTGCGGCCAGGACCGGAGGAGCTGTTCCCGGCGCGCTTCCAGGGCGCGGGCGGTGCGCTGCGCACCGCGAGTTCGTTTCTGCGCGACCAGAAGTCGCAGCTGCGCAAGCCGCGCCGACTGGAGCCCACCTCGCTGGCGCCGCCCGCGCAGCGGCGCAGCCGGGTGGTGCACCGCAGCCTCGACGCCGACCGGCTCGACGCGCTCACCGCGGGCTGCGCCCGGCACGGCGTCGGCTTGCAGTCCGTCCTCTCGGCCGCGCTGCTGATCGCGGCGGCCAGGGAAGCGGGCACCGAGAAGGCCGCCTGGTACACCGTGGGCAGCTCGGTCAACTTCCGCGAGCATCTCGACGGCGCCGCCGGCGACACCGAAGTCGGCACCTACCAAGGCATGATCGCCACCCCGGCGAAGTACGCGCCGTGGGCCTCGCTGTGGGAGATCGCCGCCGAGATCGAGCGCGAGTACGGCGCGCGGATGGACCGGCGCGATCATCTGTCCGCGTTGAACCTGCTGAAGGTGGCCGCGCCGAAGTCGGTGGCCGCCAGCGCGTCCACGGTGAAACTCATGGACACCCGCGGCCCGGGCCACCTCTGTATGACCTACCTGGGCGACTACCCCTTCCCGGACAAGATCGGCTCCTGGCAGCTGGAGGGCGCGCAGTTCGTCTCCGGCATGTCCGTCAGCGGTTTCATCATGGCCACCGCCAACGCGACGCACAACGAGCTGTCGTTCAACATCGGCTACGTCGAGCCCGCGGTATCGCGTGCGCGAGCCGATCGTCTCGCCGACGAGAGCGTGCGCGCGCTGCTGTCGGCCTGCTGACCGGCCCGCATACACGACGAAACAACAGCAGAGTCGCGGCATCGGCGAAGCCGATGCCGTGATTCGCGATATCGATAACTGGATAAGTGTGGTAGCAGCTTTGCGTTTCAGTGATCAGGGTGGGCTTGGTTAGATCCGCGCACGGCCGGTGCCGCGACTGTCGCGATAGGAGTGACTGTGACATCCGAACCGAGTGCTACTTCCCAAAGACCTCCCGAAGCCTGGCCCGTCAGCGCGTATCAGCGAGATGTGTTGTCGGTTGCCTACAGGTATGCCCCGGCGCCGGTCACCAGAAACGCCTACTGCGCGTTTCTGGACGAGCCGTTCGATATGGCCAGGTTGCGGGCTGTAGTGCGCAGGACGATGCTCGGTGACGACGCGCTGCGCTTGCGGTTCGAGTTCTCCGAAGGCCGCTTCTGGCAGTGGGTCTGCGACGAACTACCCGAGGTGGAGCTGGTCGATCTGAGCTGGGCGTCGGATCCCGCCGCGGCCCGCAGGGACTGGGTGAACCGGGCCAACGTGACGCCGTCGCCGCCGCGGCAGCCGTTCCGGATCGCCGCGCTGGTCGACGGTCCCGACCATTTCCATCTCTACGTGGCGATGCACCACGCGATGATCGACGGCTGGGGCGTGAACGCGCTGTGGAGCGCCCTGGTGGACGACTACAGCCGCACGGATCTGCCGCTGGAACTGCTCGCCGAACCGGATCCGGTCACCGAGCAGACCGACCGCGGTGTGGCGACCTACCGGAAGATCGCCGCCGAGCACGAGGAGTATCTGTCCTCTCCGCAGTGGGTGGCCGATCGTGACGCGCTGGTCCGCCGTTTCGAGGGAGTGGTCCCCGCTCTGTTCTCCGGCCGGGCGAGTACTCCGAACGTGAACCGGGGACGTCGGCGCGTGGTGGTGGAACCGGCTTTCCTCGACCGGATTCGCGCGACCGGCTTCTCCGTCTTCGCGTTCACGGCTTCGGCGCTGGCCGCTTACCTGACCACCATCCACCGCTCCGAGGAGGTGGTGATCGGGGTCCCGATGCTCAACCGGCACAGCGCGGAGACCTTCCGCACCGCCGGGCACCGGACGAACGTGGTGCCCCTGCGCATCCGGGTGGACCCGGCGCAGCCGCTGTCGGCGGTCGCGTCCGAGGTGGCCGCGCAGATCCGGGAGCTGAAGCGCTACGAGCGTTTCCCGTACGGCGACCTGGCCCGCGCCCTCGGCAGCGATCCGACCGCGCCGCCGCTGTTCGACGTGGCGTACTCCTACATCAAGATGCCGTCGTCGGATCACCTCGACAAGATCCTCGGCACGCTCGACATCGTCAATCCGGGCACCGTGCTCGAGGCGCTGAACATCCTCGGCGTGGAGCACGCGCGCGACGGGTCGCTCAACCTCCAGCTCTACTACGACCGGGACGTCTTCGACGAGAACTTCCCGTTCGGGTCGGTCGTGCGCGGCATCGGCGCGCTGCTGGTGGCGGCGCTGGAACAGCCCGGCCTGCCGATCTCGGCATTGCCGCTGATGCCCGCGCGCGAGCTGGCCGCGATCGCCGCGTTCGAATCCGGTCCGCGCGAACAGTTCCCGTACACCACCCTCGACCGGCTGTTCGCCGACATGGCCGCGTGCCATCCGGATCGGGTGGCGATCGAACCGGTCGTCGGCTCGGGCGAGCAACCGGTGCGCTACGCCGAACTATCCGCTCTGGCAGACGGATTCGCCGCCCGGCTGCGCACGCTGGGCGCGACCGGCAACGAATGCGTCCCGGTCGTGCTGCCCCGCTCGACGGAGATGCTCGTCGCGATCTTCGGCGTACTGCGGGCCGGCTGCGCGTACGTGCCGCTGGATCCGGACTTCCCGTCCGCGCGCATCGAAGCCGTGCTCGCCGACTGCGGGGCTCGCTTCGTGGTGGCCGGGCCGCAGCATCGAGCGGTCTTCGACAAACTAGGCGTCACCAGGATCGGGGTGGCCGACACGGTTCCGGCGCGCGGTGTCGAAAATGTCTCGCACCCCGCCGACCTCAGCTATCTCATCTACACCTCGGGTTCCACGGGCGTGCCCAAGGGCGTGATGATCGAGCACCGGTCGGTGGTGAACCGACTGACCTGGATGCAGCGGCGCTACCCACTGCACGCGTCGGACGTGATCCTGCAGAAGACGCCGGCCACCTTCGACGTGTCGGTGTGGGAACTGTTCTGGTGGGCGATCACCGGCGCCCGGGTGGCGTTGCTGGAACCGGGTGGCGAGCGCGATCCGCGCCGCATCGCCGACGCGATCGCCGTGCACAGCGTGACCGTGCTGCACTTCGTGCCGTCCATGTTGACCGCGTTCGTCGCCGAGCTGACGGCCGACCCATCGACGGTCGCGCGGATCGGCAGCGTGCGGCGGGTGTTCTGCAGCGGTGAGGCGTTACCGCCGGCGCTGGTGCGCCGGTTTCACGCGGTCTTCGCCGCGGCCGGGGTCACAGCGCCGCAACTGGTCAACCTCTACGGCCCGACCGAGGCCACCGTCGACGTCTCCTACTTCGACTGCCCTCCCGACGACCCGCTCGACGTGGTGCCGATCGGCCGTCCCATCGACAACATCGACCTGCTCGTGCTCGACCACATCGGTCGCCGAGTGCCGGTCGGCGTGCCGGGGGAGTTGAACATCGCGGGCGTGGGCGTGGCCCGCGGCTACCGCGGCAGGCCCGAGCTGACCGCGGCGGCGTTCGTCGACGATCGCGCGGTGCCCGGGCGACGCCGGTACCGCACCGGCGATCTGGCGCGCTGGCTACCGGACGGCAATCTCGAGTACCTTGGTCGCTTCGATGACCAGGTGAAGATCCGCGGCAACCGAATCACGCTCGGAGAAGTGCAGAACGCCATGCTCGGTTGCTCCGGGGTGCGCGCGGCGGCGGTGGTGGACGAGATCTCAGAGGCGCACGGCGTGCAATTGGTCGGCTATTTCGTCGGGAGTGACGTCTCCGGCGAGGAGATCGCCGAGCAGCTCGCGGCCAGGTTGCCCCGCTACATGGTGCCGTCCCGGTTGATCCGGGTGGACCGGATCCCGCTGACTCGCAACGGGAAGCTGGACCGGCGCGCACTCGCCGAGCAACTCGTTCTCGGCCACGGCGCCGGGCAGGTCGTGGGCGGTGCGCCGCGTACCGAGGTGGAGGCCCGGCTCGCGCAGGTCTGGCGCACGGTGCTGGGCGTCGAGTCGATCGGCGTGCACGACAACTTCTTCACCAACGGCGGCGATTCCATCCTCGCGCTGGCCGTGCGCACCGCCGCCGAACGCGCCGGGCTCTACTTCGACGTGGACGCCTTCTACCAGGCGCCGACCATCGCCGAGCTGGCCCGTGTCGTGCGCGACGATCGGCACGCGGGCCGCGCGCGCGTCGTGGCCCCCTTGGAGACGGTGCCGCTGATCGACCGCGCGGCGCTGTACCGGGTCGAGGACGCTTTTCCGGCTACGGCCCTGCAGCTGGGCATGCTGTATCACAGCATCGAGCGCGCCGACTCGGTCACCTACAAGGACGCGTTCCGCTACCGGCTCGAAATACCCTGGGACGCCGCGCAGTTCCGGGAGGCCGTGGACCGGCTGGTGCGGCGTCAACCCGCGCTGCGCTCGTCGTTCGAACTGAGCAGGTACTCGATCCCGTTGCAGGTCGTGCACCCCGCGCCGCCCTACGAGCTGGAGATCGTCGACCTCGGTGATATCGGCGAGGCGGACGGCGAAGACTTGATCGAGATATATCTCCACGAGCGCACGCACGCCCCCTACGACTTCTCGGTCGCCGCGCTGTTCGCCATCCGGGTGTTCGTCCGTCCCGGGCCACAGGAGCCGGTCGGCACGGTGGACCTGGTGCTGAGCTTCCACCACGCGATCCTGGACGGCTGGAGTGTCGCCACGTCGGTGCTGGAACTGCTGCTGGACTACCTGAACCACCTCGGCATGACCCAGACCCGGATCGAGGCAACACCGCACCCGGCCACCGTGCTCGCCGAGTACGCGCGGGCCGAGCAGGGCACGGCGCACGACACCGCGGCCCGCGAGTATTGGCGCACCGCCCTCGCCGGGGCCGAACCCACCGCGCTCACCGCGCTCGGGGTGCACCAGCCGGTCGTCGCGGGCGTGCCGCAGGCGCGTGCGCTGGTGCCGCGCAGGCTGGCCGAGCGGGTCTCGGCGTTCGCCTCGCGCCACCAGATTCCGGAGAAGTCGGTCTATCTGGCCGCGCACTGCCTGGCGTTGCGGGCGCTCACCGGGCGCACGGACATCACCACCGGCGTGGTCAGCCACGGTCGCCCGGACCGTGCGGGCGCCGAGCGGGTGGCGGGGCTGTTCCTCAACACGCTGCCGATCCGATTGGACGCCACCGCGTCCACCTGGCGCGCGGCGGTGGAGCAGATCGCGCGACGGGAACGCGAGGCCTATCCGTTCCGCCGTTACCCGCTGCGGTCGATCCTCGCCGACGGCGGGCCGGTCTTCGAGACGGCGTTCAACTTCGTCAACTACCACGTCTTCCAGCCCATGCTCGTCCTCGACGGCGTGCGCCTGCTGGGCTTCGACGCCCGGGAGGAGACCAACTTCCAGCTGCTGGTGACCGCGGCGACCGATCCGCGCGACGGCCGGATGTGGTTGCGGGTCGACGGCGATCACACGCTGACCGCCGAGCAGTGCGAAACCGTCGCGCTCACCCAGTTGCGCATGCTGGCGGGCATCGTCGCCGACCCCGACGCGCCGATCGACCGTGGCGTCGGCCCCGCGACCGCCCGCGACGTGGGCACGCTGGTGGCCGAGGCCGCCGCGCTCGCTCCCGCCCGCGTCGCCCTGGCCGGGGACGACGAGTCGGTCACCTACGACGAGATGATCGAACGCTCCGACCGGCTGGCGCGACGCCTGCTCGGTCACGGGGTGTCGCCGGGCGACCGCGTCGGCATCCTGATGGGCCGGCGTCCGCAGCTGGTGCTGCTCGTGCTCGCACTGACCAGAATCGGCGCCGCGTGTGTTCCGCTGGACGTCAGCTACCCGCGGGCCCGGCTGAACCTGATGATCGACCGCGCCCGCCCGCACCGGGTGATCGCCGACGCCGCCTATCGCGACATCGTCGACGACGCCGCCTTGGTGCTGGACGCCGTCACGCTCTTCGACGACTCCGCACCCGAGGCGGAGGTGGATCTGCCCGATCACATTCCGCCCGACGCGGTGGCCTACGTGCTGTTCACCTCCGGGTCGACCGGCGAACCCAAGGGCGTCGCGATGCCGCACCGCGGCTTGACCTCCCTGGTGGACTGGCAGAGTCGCGCGGCCACCGGCACCGGGCTGCTCAGCACCCTGCAGTTGGCGCCGTTGAGTTTCGACGTGTCGTTCCAGGAGATCTTCACCACCCTCGCGGCGGGGTCCACCCTGCGGGTGAGTTCGGCCGACCTGCGCTCGAATGTCGAGCAACTGCTGAACACGGTGGTGGAGGAGGGCATCGAACGGCTGTTTCTGCCGTACGTGGCCCTGCAGGCGTTCGCCGAGGCCGCCGTGGGCCGGCGGATGTTCCCGACCGAGTTGAAGGTGCTGATCTCCTCCGGGGAACAACTGCGCATCACCGACGAGATCCGCGCTCTGTGCAAGGTGGTCCCCGGCCTGGTGCTGGAGAACCAGTACGGCCCCACCGAATCCCACGTCGCGACCAAATTCACGCTCGAGGGTCCCGCCGACGAGTTCCCCGCGCTGCCGCCCATCGGCCGCGCCGTCGACGGCGACACCGTGGAACTGCTCGACAGCGCGCTGCGCCCGGTGCCCGACGGCGTGATCGGCGAGATCTATCTCGGCGGCCGCACCATCGCCCGCGGCTACGAGGGCAGGCCCGCGCTCACCGCGCAGCGTTTCGTGGCCACGCACGCGGGCGGAATCCGCTACCGCACCGGCGATCTGGGTGTCCGCCTGTTCTCCGGCGATATCGTCTGCCTGGGCCGCAGCGACAGCCAGGTCAAGATCCGCGGATTCCGGGTGGAGCCGGCCGAAGTCGAGTTGTGCATCCTGAGCCTGGTCGAGAAGTTCCCCGGCATCACCGAGGCCGCCGTGGTGGCCCGAGGCTTCGGCGGCATCGATGGTTCGCTGGTCGCGTTCCTGGTCGGCGCGGCCGAGCAGACCGACCTCGCCGCGCTGCGGCACGATTTGCGTTCGGTGCTGCCCGCGCACATGGTGCCGTCGCGGTTCGTCTGGCTCGATGAACTGCCCCGCACGCCCAGCGGCAAGCGTGACGACGCGACGCTGCGCGCCTACGGGGAAGACGTCACTGATTCGGTGGTGGCGCGGCGCGAGCCTGCCGACGAATACGAGCGTTCGGCGGTCGGCCTGCTTGCCGAGTACGCGGGGTTGCGTGCGATCGGCGTGGACGACGACTTCTTCGCGTCGGGTGGCACCTCTATCGGCGCGATGCGCGTGGTGATGGCCCTGTCACGCCGGTGGGGCGTCGAGGTGCCGCTGGACGCGTTCATCGGCGCGCCCACCGCCGCCGGGCTCGCCACGCTGGTGCGGGCGGGTGCGGTCCAGCGCACGTTCGACCCGCTGGTGCCGATCAGCGTCGGCGGCGCCAAGCCGCCGCTGTTCCTGGTGCACCCGATCGGCGGAAACGTGCTGTGCTACCTGGCTCTGGCGCGGCACCTGGATCCGGACCGTCCGGTGTACGGGTTGCAGGCGGCCGGCGCGGACTCCGGTAGCGCGCCGGAGAAATCCATTCCGGCGATGACGGAGTCGTACCTGGAGGCGGTGCGGCGGGTGCATCCGGTCGGTCCCTATCACTTGGCGGGCTGGTCGTTCGGCGGCTATGTCGCCTTGGAGATGGCCCGCAGGCTCCCCGAGCACGAGGTGTCCAGCGTGACGCTGCTGGACACGATGGCGCTGCGCCCCCGCACCCGCACGCCGATCCCGGAAGAGAAACTCATCCGGTGGTTCTTCCTCGAGCTGCTGTGGTATGCGCGTGGAAGCCAGTCCGCCCTGGTCGATTTCGAACCCGACGTGCACAATTCCGAGGAGTTGTTCGCGGCGATGCTCGAGGAGTCGGTGCGGTCGGGCATCCTGCCCGCCGACAGCTCGCCGCAGGCGATCCGGCGGCTCTACGAGGTGTTCTTCGCAAATTACTCGGCGATGCTGGACTACAAGCTCGAACCGTACGAGCGCGACATCACGCTGCTGCGCGCCACCGAGGGCCTGCCGCCGGGCGTCGACCTGGCCCACCAGACCGTCGGCAGCATGTTCGACAGCGCCGACAACGGCTGGAAACAGTACGCGGCGCGCCGGTTCACGGTGATCGACGTGCCGGGCGATCACCTGAACATGATGACCGAGCCGAACATCGGCGAGGTGGGGTTGCGGCTGGACGAAATACTGTCGGCGGCCGACCCGGACCTGGACCGCGAGTGGGACGAATCCATGCTGGACGCCTGAGGCCCGCTCACGACTTCGCCGCGGCCGCCGCGCGCAGCATGGCCGCGGTGAAATCATCGAGGGGGTAGAACAATTCGATGGCCAGTTCCGACAGTGTGACGTCGGCCGGTGCGCCGAAGGTGGCCATGGTGCTGAACATGGACAGTTCACCGGCGGGTGTGCGGATCCCCATCGGCACCTCGAACGGGCTCGGCGGCGCGTCCGCTTGCGCCTGCGCGGCATCCGCCTCGGGTGGATCGGGATAACCGGATACCTCCTCGTACAGCGCCGCCAGCTCCGCGTCGCCGCTCGCTGCGACCTGCCTGGCCAGCCGCTCCAGGAACAGTTCGCGCACCTGGGCGAGGTTGGCCAGCCGGACCGAGAGCCCCTCCGGGTGCAGTACCAGCCGGTACACGTTGGGACGAGGCGCACGCAGGTGCTCGGGGACGCCGTCCATCAGCACGCTCATCGCCGCATTGCCCACCACGACGTTCCACAGCCGATCGATGACCACCGCCGGGTACGGTTCGTGCGCGCTCAGCATGGTGTCCAGCGCGGCCCGCACCGAGATGAGGTGCGCGTCGTCGAGGCTGCTCTCCCGGTAGGCGGGCGCGAAACCGGCGGCCACCAGCAGCGTGTTGCGTTCGCGCAGCGGCACCTCCAGTGTGTCGCACAGCCGCAGGACCATCGCGCGGCTGGGTGCGGCCCGGCCGGTCTCCACGCAGGACAGGTGACGTGCCGAGGTGTCCGCCGCGAGTGCCAGGTCGAGCTGGCTCAACCTGCGCCGTTGCCGCCATTCGCGCAGGAGGGCGCCCACTCTCGACGGTGTCTGAACCGATGCCACCCGTCCAGCTAAGCAGCCGTCGCGCGGTGCGGCCATGACCTGCGAGGTCATTGAGACGCCCACCTCCGGCCGCCAGGGTTGGTGCCGGGAGCCGATCGGCGCCCTCGGATCGACCGACAGGAGTACGACATGACCCCCACGACCCTGGCCGGGCCCGGCCGTAGCGCCGCGTTCCTGCGCTCCGCGCTGCGCGTGGACGGCTGGAGCACCGGGATCTTCGGTGGGGTGCTGCTCGCCGGGGCCGGATCGTTGCGCGGCCCCCTCGGGCTGCCGATCGGCTGGAGCATTCCGTTCGGCGTCGTCATGCTCGGCGGCGCGCTCGCGCTGCTGTCGATCGCCCGGCGCCCGGTGATCCGCGCGCGCCACGCGCGGGCGGTGGTCGCCGTGAACGCCCTGTCCGCGGTCGGGATGATCGGGCTGGCGGGCTCGGGCGTCCTCGCGCTGACCGGTCTGGGCGTCGTCTTCCTGCTCATCGGCGCGGCGACGGTCGCCACCTTCGCCGGCCTGGAATGCGCCGGCCTTCGCGAACTCGGTGAACGGCGGTGACCGTGTACGGCACCGATCCCGCCGAGCCGACGAGGCCGCCCCTGGCCCGGTTGCTCGCCGCGCGAGTCGCGGCCTGGGCGCCCGGTGACGGTGCAGCCTTCGCCGCGACGTTCACGGCTGACGCCTATTTCGTCCCGGTGATCGGCGAATTCGTCCATCGGGCCGCCGAACTCGTCGAGGTGATGCGGGAGGGATTCGACGGCTTCATGAAAGGCACCCGGCTTTCCGAGCCCGAGGTCACCGCGGTCCGCTTCCCGGCGCCGAACGTGGCGGTGATGGTGATCCCGCCACGCGGCGAGTGGATCGCGCGTCCGGGCGATCAACGGGGAAATCCTTTGCGTACGAAGTCGCCTGTCGAGTAGAGAAATGCGAATGGGCCTCCCAACACCCGAGATCAGACTGCTCGTCCCGGATGACTGGGCGGTGTTCCGGCGCATCCGGCTCGAGGCGCTGGCCGACGCACCGCAATTCTTCGGCACCACCTCGGCCGAAGCGCGGGCAAAGACCGAAAGCGACTGGCGGGGTGCGCTGTCGGATCGGGCGCAGTTCCTGGCCGAGGCGGGCGGGGCCGCGGTGGGTACCGTCGCGGGCATGCCCGACCGGGAACGCGGTGGCGTAGACCTGATCTCGATGTGGGTGACGCCCCGGGCTCGGGGCACCGGCGTGTCGGACCGGCTCGTCCGCGCGGTGCTCGACTGGGCGGTCGTGGGCGGTCATGCCGTGGTCCGTTTGGAGTTCGCCGAGCACAATGCCTATGCCGAGCGCCTGTACCTGCGCAACGGCTTCGTCCGCACCGGGGTGAGCGGACCCGTGGCTCCGGGCGATCCACGATGGGAATTCGAGATGGAATGGCGGCCGCCGAAGCCCGGTTTGCCTGCCGATCCGTAGGGTATCCGGGCCTCGACGGCAGCCGGGACGTCCGTCCCCACCGCGACGCCGAACACAGGAGACAGCGATGAACGACCGCGAACCCACGGACAAGGAGACCAGCGCTCAGCGTGCCACCGATGTCCCGGCCGGCGGGCCGGGCAGTACCGAGCAGCCGTCCAACGGTACGGCGGCCGGTGTGGGCGGCGCGGCCCGGACAAGCCGGAAGCCGCGGCAGGCCGTTCCACCGCGAGCCGCGGACACGCCCACCGAGGCGAGCGGTGACGCTGACGCTGCCGGAGGACGGAAGCTCGAGCCGGGGAGCACGGCGCAGAACGCCGCCGCGCAGGCACGGGGTACCGCTGGTGCGGCGGGGGAGACGGTCACTTCGGCGCAGGTCTCGGCGGACGCGGCCGGTGCCGCAGGAGAACCGGAGCCCGAGACCGTGACTTCGGCGCAAGACTTGGAGAACGCTGTCCTGGAGTCGGCGGGGCAGCCGGAACCGGTGACTTCGGCGCAGGGCCTGGAGGATGCCGCCGTGGAGACCCTCGGTGCCGCTGGTGCGGAAGGGGAGCCGGAGCCGGAGACAGTGACTTCGACGCCGATTTCGGCGGACGCGGCCGCGACGTCGGGCGACACCGGCGGCGCGGTAGGGACACCGGAGCCGGAATACACCATGCGGCGCTCGGCCGAGGACGGCAGCAGTCAGGCCGCGCCGATAGCGGAGTCCGTCCGCCGGGCCGCCGAGCGCGCCGAACAGATCGAGGCGGACACCGCCGCCGCGGCCGAACGCGGCGCGGCGGGAATCCCCGGACCGGTCAGCCGCCCGGGGCGCACGCTCCTGGAGACGCTTCGCGACAAGCCCATCTTGGCCGCGATACCGGCCTCCACCCTCGCCTTCATCCTCTGGCGCGCGTTCCGTGGCCGCTGATCTGCCTCAAACGCGCCGCCGGTAGACCTGCCGGGAGCCGCCCTCCGGCCCGGGAGCCGCGTCCTCCGCGGGATGGAAGCCCATGCGCGCGTAGAACGCTCGCGCACCGCTGGAGACCGCGCCGGGATGATCGGGCCCGAAAGTGACCGCTTCCAGGGTGCCCGGCGCGAGCACGTACCGGCGGATCGCGTCCGTGGTCAACGCCCGGCCGATGCCGTGCCCACGGGCCTGTTCGGCGACCACCAGCCAGTGCACCCGGTAGACCGGCGGGTGCGATCCGAACATGAGTCCGCCGAGCACCTCCGCCCCGGCGGACCGGGCGACCAGCGCCGTGCCGCGCCGGACGTGCCGCAGCACCGTGGCACGGAACCCGGCGTCGTCGACCATCGCGCCGAACCAGTGCTCGACCTGCCCCGCCAGTTCGAGTATTGCGGCGAGGTCGTCCTCTCGCGCAAGCCTGACAATCATCCGGGCCATCGTGACAGCATCGGCCGACTCCGTCGACTCGAGCCGCTTCACCTGCCCGGCACACCAGTACGTTCTCGAATTCGCGGCCGGCTGTCGGCCGGGCCGCGAACGCCTCATGGCCGCAGCACCGACACCAAGAACTCGGTCTGGTCGTACACGGTCTTCTCGAAGACCTCATCGAAGTAGATATCGAAATGGCCGGCGGGATAACGCTTGACCACGGCGTGCTTGGTGCGTTCGGCGGCGCGCAGCGCCGATTTCACCGGAGCCACGGAATCGTCGTCGCACAGTGCGTACAGCACCGGCATCTTGAGCGCCTTCGCGCGTCGCCCAGGCGCGTCGAACAATGCGGAGAATGCCACACGTGCCGCCACTTTGGGCTCGTAGGTCTCGCTCTCGTCGGTCAGCCTACGGAAGCCGTCCGGCACGTCCGGCGCGCTCATCAGCGCCGCGGCACGCTTGCGTCCGGCGAGCCGGATGCGGACCGGCCTGCGCAGGATCGGGCTGAGCAGCAGGTCGGCGGCCGCGATGGTGGCCACCTTGATCAGGCTGATCGGTCCCTTGGCCAACGCCGAGGACAGGCCGCTGGTGAACGGGACCTGCGCGACCACGGCCGCGAGGTAGGCATCGTCCGGCGCGACCGACAGCACGTGCCCGCCGCCGAACGAGGTGCCCCACAACGCGATCCGGGTCGCGTCGATGCCACGCAGTGTGCGCGCGTACGCGATGGCGGCATGCCAGTCGGCGCGCTGGCGCGCGATGCTCAGCAATTGGCGGGGCGTGCCCTGGCTGGCGCCGAAATGCCGATAGTCGAATACCAGGACCGCCATTCCCGCGGCCGCGAAACGCCGCGCGTAGCGATCCAGTCCCATTTCCCGATTGGCCCCCAGGCCGTGTCCCATCACCACTAGCGGGCGGGGCTTGGGTGCGCCGTCCGGGCGATAGAGCCACGCCGCGCACTGCTCGCTTCCGGATGGGAAGCCGACCTCGACACGTTCCATGGCCACCAACCGTACCCAGTATCCTGTTCTCGCGGACGAGTTGGTCGGGCGGCCGCGGCGCTGGGAACGGGCACGGTTGTGCCGCCGCCCGGCGCCGAGGAAAGTCCGGACTCCACAGAGCAGGGCGGTTGCTAACGGCAACCCGGGGTGACCCGCGGGAAAGTGCCACAGAAAACAGACCGCCCACGGCCTCGCGGCCGTGCGGTGAGGGTGAAACGGTGCGGTAAGAGCGCACCAGCGCCCCGGGTGACCGGGGCGGCTAGGTAAACCCCGCCCGGAGCAAGGTCGAAGGTCGCACCGCTCGCGGTGCGGCTGCGCAGGTGTTCGAGGGCTGCTCGCCCGAGCCTGCGGGTGGACCGCTCGAGGCACCCGGCGACGGAGTGCCCAGATGGATGGCCGCCCCCCGGCCACACGGCCGGGGACAGGATCCGGCTTACAGACCGACTCGTCCGCCCGCCCGGCCTGCTTCGCACACCGGCCCGATCCCTGGCGAGGAATCGAGCGGGTGTGCGAAGCACGCCCTCTTCAGGAGCGGGTCAGCACATGAGTTTGGCCATTTGGTAAATAGCCTTCGCCTCCTCGGAGCTGGGCTGGGTGGCGCCGCCCGCCCGCTTGGTGATGTTGCCGACGACGTCGTCCTCGGATTTGCCTGCCCCGAGGTCCGCGCACGTCTCGGACAGGATCGTCGCGATCTTCGCGTCGTCCTTGCCGTCGGCCAGCTTCGGGAACGCGCCGCGGAAGCTGACGACGAAAGCGCCCGCCTTCACGTTGTCGACCTGGGTCGCGGCCTGCGCCGCCGCCGTCGTGGTGGAGGAGGTGGCACTGCTGGTCTTGTCGTCGCCGCAACCGGTGAGGAGCAGGGCGAGGAGGGTGGCGCTGGCCGCGATCGCGGCGGTAGTTCTGGTCACGCAGCGGGATGCTAGCGGCCGACAACCACCGCCGCCTCCCGTCAGGTGAACGGGAGGCGACGAGTAGTGAAGAAAGAATCGCGCGGTCAGACCGGGTTGATGACGAAAACCTGAGCCCAGTACGCGGCCTGCTCGGGGCCGAGCAGAGGCAACAGGTAGTCGAACAAAATCGATGACATAGGTAGGGGGCTCCCAATTGTCGACGTGCGGGACATTTCCGAATGCGCGGGCGAACGCGACGCCCGTCACGGCGGGCCACGTTAGCAGCGCGGGCGTGCTCGTGCCGTCGGGCGAGAATTCCGTGTGCCCGATTCGTACGGAACTGGCCCTGATCGTGATCGACGTCATAAAGTAGTCGCCGTTGGTAAAGCCCGGTGCGGGGCAGCATCGGGCGATTCATACTTCGATCGCGGGAAAGCAGGTCTCGAGACATATGCGAGTAGTTCGCTCCATGGTCGCCGGCGCATTGGTCGCAGGCGCCGCTTCGGTTTTCGCGGTGCTGGGTGCGGGTTCCGCCGGCGCTGTCGCGGTGACTCCGCTGCAGGGCGGGGTCCAGGTCGACCTCAGTCCCGCCGACACGGTATTCGTGCACCAGAACAATGTGGGCCTGGCCATCGCCGGGCTGCCCCATCCGTCCGCCGCCTCGTTCGGTCAGGCGCTGGACGCCGCGGCCGAGGTGTCGTCCTCGGTGCCGGGTGGCCGGGTCACCTTCACCGTCTACGGTCCGTTCGACCAGTTGAACGGCACCATGCTGGCGCTCCAGTAGTACCGGCGCCTCAGCGTGGAACTCCACCAGCGGATCGTCTCGGCGCCCGTCGATTTCGGTGCCATACGGTCGGAGTTCGGTCTGGCCTCGGCGTATCCCGCCGAGGCCAGTGCGGAGGCCCGCGACGCGGTGGACGCGTTCGCGGGCGACCGCGTCGATCGCACGGACATCCCGTTCGTGACGATCGACCCGCCCGGGGCCATGGACCTGGATCAAGCCCTGCATATCGAACGCACCCCCGGCGGCTTCACCGTGCACTACGCGATCGCCGACGTGGGCGCCGTGATCGCCCCCGACGGCGCGCTGGCCGAAGAGTCCGGCGCCAGGGGCCAGACCTTCTATCTTCCCGACGGCACCGTGCCGCTGCACCCGCCCGCCCTGTCGGAGGGGTCGGCGAGCCTGCTTCCCGAGCGGACGCGTCCGGCCGCGCTGTGGACCATCGAACTCGACGAGCAAGCCGAACCGGTGCACTACTCGGTGATCCGTGCTCTGGTGCGCTCGCGGGCCCGGCTCGACTACGTCCAGGTGCAGGCCGACGCGGAGGCCGGTCGGCTGCATCCCTCGATCGCGGCCCTGCCGGAATTCGGCGCGCGGCGCATCCAGGCGGGGGTGGCGCGCGGCGCGATCGGGTTGCGGTTGCCCGCGCAGACCGTCGTCAAGGACGAGCGCGCCGACGGGCACTGGCGGCTGGTGGTGGAACCGCGTACCGCCGCCGACGACTGGAACGAGCAGGTCTCGCTGCTGACCGGCATGTGCGCGGCGCGGATCATGCTGGACTCGGACGCGCCCGCCCAGGAGCGGGTCGCGCTGCTGCGCACCATGCCGCCCCCATCCGGATCCGCGATCGATTCGATGCGCCGGACCGCGCAGGCGCTGGGCGTGGCCTGGCCCGCGGGCGAAGCGGTCGGGCGGATGCTGGCCCGGCTGGACACCCGCACACCAGCGGCGCTGGTGCTGATGTCCGAGGCGACAACCCTGCTGCGCGGCGCCTCCTACACCATCGTCGACGGCGTCGCGGCAGAGCCGCCCGCGCCGGACGCGCTGCGGCACAGTGCGATCGGCGCTCCGTACGCGCACGTCACCGCACCGCTGCGGCGGCTGTCGGACCGGTTCGCGACCGAGATCTGCCTGGCTCGATGCGCGGGCGCCGAGGTGCCGCGCTGGGTGCGCGAAGGGCTGGCGAGCGCGGCCGACGCCATGCGGCGCAGCGACGGCGTCGCGAGCAAGATCGAGCGCGCCTGCATCGACCTGACCGAGTCGACCCTGCTGGCGCGGCGCATCGGCGCGCAGTTCGACGCCGTGGTGCTGCGCGAGGCCAACGGCAACCGGCCTGCCGTGGTCTTCATCGCCAACCCGCCGGTGCTCGGGCCGTGCGTGGGCGAACCACCGGAAGGGGAGACGGTGCGGGTGCGGTTGGTGTCGGCAGACCCCAGGGAGCGGAAAGTAGCCTTCGCATACCCCGCGTGAACGGCAGCGGGACCTATCCGAACAGCGCCGCCGCCGTGGCAGGATAGCGGCTCAGCTCACGACCGGCCGCCACGTCCTCCGCGGCCGCGAGAATCTCGTAGAGCCCGGCGTCCTCACCCGACGCGGCGGCCTCGGCTGCCCGGTGGAGGATCGCCTCGTGCGACTCCACCGCGTCCCGGTGATCGCCGAGCACGGTCTGAAGCTTCTTCGCGTGGCGGCCGCGCTCGGCGGCATCGTCGCCGAGCACCTGTTCCGCGGCCTCGCACGAATACCGTAAACGCTTGGCACTCTTGCGGATCTCGTGCAGTACCTCGACCCGTTCGTGCGGGTCGACGGTAGGCTCGGCGCGGACGAGGGACTGCAGCCGGTCGAGATCGCGCCGCAGCACTTCCTCGAAGACGTCCGTGGCGGATGTCTCGGCGCGGGAGTGACGCAGCGGCGGATCGGTGCGCCACCCGGACAGCTCTTCGCGCAACTCCCGGTAGCGCGCGCCGTCCAGAGCGGCCAAGACCTCGTCGTGCGCCGCGCGGTAGCGTTCCCGCTCGGCGTCCACCAAGCGCGCGGTGACGGCGTCGATGTCGGCTCGGCGGGCCCGCTCGGCGTGCTCGGCCAGCAGTGCGGCGAATCGATCGGCGCGCACCTCGGCGTCCCGCGCCTCGCCGAGCAATCCGGCCAGCCACTTCAGTTCCGCTCCCATCGTGGCGGCCGGTTTCTTGACGAGCAACTTGCCGTAGGACCGCAGCACGCTGCGCAGCCGCCGGGTGGCCACCCGCATCTGATGGACCGAATCCGGTGCGTCCGCGCGGACTTCCGGTTCGGCGGCCAGCAGGCGGTCGACGTCGTCGCGCAAAGCGCCGATGAGTGCTTCCCCAGCCATGGTCACCATGCTCACCGCGCTTTCGCGAATCGGTCGGTCGCTTCCACCAAGTGATGGGTGATGCCGGGCTCGCTCGCCGCGTGGCCCGCGTCGTCGACGATGTGCAGGACCGAACCGGGCCAGGCGCGATGCAATTCCCATGCGCTGACCGCCGGGCAGACGATGTCGTGGCGGCCCTGCACGATTACAGCGGGGATGTGCGCGATGGTCCCGATGTCGCGCAGCAGCTGTCCCTCGTCGAGGAATCCCGCGTGGCGGAAGTAATGGTTCTCTATTCTGGCGAAGGCCAGCGCGAAGCGGGGCTCGGCCGCTTCGGCCACCCGATCCGATCGCGGCAGCAGCGAACTCGTCGCGCTCTCCCACGTGGACCAGGCGATCGCGGCCGTGCGGGCGAGGTGTTCGTCGGGCGAATGCAGCAGGCGGTGATAGACCTCGACCAGATCCTGGTCGCGTTCGTCCTCGGGCACCGGTGCGAGGAACTTTTCCCACTCGTCCGGATAGACGTAACCTGCGGCGCCGTTGTAATACCAGTCGATTTCCTTGCGGCGCAACAGGAAGATGCCACGCAGCACCAATTCGGTCACCCGTTCGGGGTGGCGCTGCGCGTAGGCCAGCGCGAGCGTGGAACCCCAGGAGCCGCCGAACACCTGCCAGCGTTCGATACCCAGGTGCTCGCGCAACGTCTCGATGTCGGAGATCAGGCGCCAGGTGGTGTTGTGCTCCAGACTCGCCCCGTCGGCCAGGTGCGGGGTGGAGCGGCCGCAACCACGCTGGTCCAACAGCACGATCCGGTAGGCGGCCGGATCGAAGAACTCCCGATGGAACGGCGCGGTGGCGCCGCCGGGTCCGCCGTGCAGGAACACCACCGGCTTGCCGTCCGGATTCCCGCTGACTTCCCAATACACCGACTGGCCGTCGCCGACCGCCAGCATGCCGGAGACATAAGGCTCGATCGCGGGGTAACGGGTGCGCATAGGGCGGCCCGGCTCAGAAAGCCAGACCGGAGGCCAGATCCGGGATGCCGAGCGCCTCCACGGCCTGCTGACGCACGTCCGGGCAGCTCTTGGTGGTGGCGCGGTCGACGATCGGCTTGTCCGACAGCACCGCGGCGTTGATGCCGCCGTTGCGCAGCGCCCACTCGTGCACCAGCGCGTTCAGCCCGATCTTGCCCAGGGTGCCGCCCTGGATACGCCAGTTGGTCAGTTCCGGCCGCATCATGTCGCACAGCTGGGCCGCGGCCGCGTCGGAGATCTCCGGGCTCGCCGGCGTGCCGCTGCCGGAGGTCGTGCCCGGCGCGGCGGTGGCCGAGGCCGTGGTCGAACTCGAGCTGCCGGTGGGGGCCGGGCCCGACTCGCTGCCGCAAGCGGTCAACGCCGCGGCGGCGAGAACGCCTGCCACCAGCAGGGTGCTGCGTGAAATCCAACGGCTGTACGGCATCGGTACCTCTGGTCGTGTCGGCATTGTCGGCATCGAGTCTGCCATTGATTTCGCCCACCGGCCCGAACCGGCCGTTTCCGCTGGGAAGAGCCGCTGAGATACCGATCGGCCGAGCGGCGCGACGAGCGCGCGCCGCCCAGCCGGTCGTCTTCCTGGAACTGGGGTCAGAAGCTGTGTTCCGGGCCCGGGAAGGTGCCCCGGCGCACTTCGTCGGCATAAGCCGCGGCGGCGGCGCGCAATTCGTCACCGACGTTGCCGAAGCGCTTGACGAACTTCGCGGTCTTGCCGCTGGTGTAGCCCGCCATGTCCTGCCAGACCAGCACCTGCGCGTCGGTGTCCGCGCCTGCGCCGATGCCGACGGTCGGAATGGTCAGCTTGCGGGTGACCTGACCGGCCAGCTCGGCGGGCACCATCTCCATGACCACGGCGAACGCGCCCGCCTCCTGAACCGCGATGGCGTCGGCGATCAGCTGCTCGGCGCCGTCGCCGCGGCCTTGCACCCGGAATCCGCCGAGGGTGTTCACGCTCTGCGGAGTGAAGCCGATGTGCGCCATGACCGGGATGCCCGCCGCGGTGATCACCGCGATCTGCTCGGCGACCCGCTCGCCGCCCTCCAGCTTGACCGCGTGCGCACCGCCCTCCTTCATGAACCGGGTGGCGGTGGCCAGCGCCTGCTGCGGGGAGGACTCGTAGGTGCCGAATGGCAGGTCGGCAACGACCAGCGCGTGCGGCGCGCCGCGCACCACGCCGCGCACCAGCGGGATGAGCTCGTCCACCGTGATGGGCACGGTGGTGTCGTAGCCGTACACCACGTTGGCCGCGGAGTCGCCGACCAGCAGCACGGGAATGCCTGCCTGTTCGAACAGCCGCGCCGAGGAGTAGTCGTAGGCGGTCAGCATCGCCCAGCGCTCGCCGTCGGCCTTCATCTGCCGCAGGTGGTGCACCCGGGTCTTGCGGACGACCTTCTCGGGCTCGGCGGGCGCCGCACCGTAGGCAGGGGTTTCCGAATCGGATACGGACATCATCGTCCCTTTCGTCTGTGTCGCCTCGGGGCCCGTCCGGGTCCCCGGGATTGTCTGACGAATTTCAGTGTGCCACCCGCCACCCGGGCGGATTAAGGCCGATGACCGGTGCAATTGGTCACAGCGCCGACTGGGTCGCCCGGCGCGGCGCCCACGTCTGCCCGATGGCAATATCGTCAGCATGTCGACGGTGCGGAGTGGGCGCGGTGCGCTGGTGGTGGCGGTGCTGGCCTCGGCCGCTGTGCTGATCTCGGGGTGCGCCGTCACCCGCACCGAATCGGGGCAGCCGATGCCGACGCCGCCCACCGGGCTGGAGAAGTTCTACGACCAGCGGGTGCAGTGGGGCGACTGCACCGGATTCGGCGGGCCGGATGACCGGTTCCCGCCCAGCACGGAGTGCGCGCGGATCACGGTGCCGGTGGACTACGCGGCGCCCGAGGGGCCCACCGCGCAGATCGCGGTGTCCCGGATCCAGGCCACCGGGCGGCGCATCGGTTCGCTGGTGATGAACCCGGGCGGGCCGGGCGAGTCCGGTCTGGGCATGTCCTCACTCGGCAACAAGACGGCGTTGGCCGAGCGTTTCGACCGGGTCGGCTTCGACCCGCGCGGCGTCGGCTCCTCCATTCCGGTGATCGTCTGCCAGACCCCGCAGGAGCAGGACGCCGAGCGTGCCGAGCCGCAGGAGGACTACACCCCCGAAGGCATCGCCGACGCCGAGGCCGACAACCGCCGGTACGCCGACCGCTGCGCCGAGCGGACCGGGAAGGATTTCCTCGCCCACGTCGGTACCCGCGAAGTGGTGCAGGACCTCGACGTGATGCGCGCCGCGCTGGGTGACGCGCAGCTGACCTATGTCGGGTACTCCTACGGAACCAAGATCGGGTCGGCGTACGCGGAGAAGTTCCCGGCGCACGTGCGCGCCATGGTGCTCGACGGCGCCGTCGACTCTTCGCAGGATCCGGTGCAGGAGTCGTTGCGCCAGGCGGCGGGCTTCCAGAAGGTGTTCGACGCCTACGCCGCGGACTGCGCCCAGCAGCCGGACTGCCCGTTGGGCACCGATCCGGCGCAGGCGGTGCCGCGTTTCCGCGCGCTGGTGGACCCGCTGTGGGACAAGCCGCTGCCCACCACCGATCCGCGCGGACTGAGCTACGGTGACGCGCTCACCGGCGTGCGCCAGGCGCTCTATACCGACGAGCTGTGGAAAGTACTCACGCTCGGGTTGTCCGAGCTGCGCGACGGGCGCGGTGACACGTTGCTCGCGCTGGCCGATCTGTACGACGGCCGCCGCGACGACGGCAGCTACTCCAACACCACCGACGCGTTCAACGCGATCCGCTGCGTGGACGATCCGCGTATCGCCGACCGCGAGGTCACCGCGCGCCAGGACGCGGAATACCGCAAGGCCGCGCCGTTCCTGGACGACCGTCGGGGCACCGGCGCCGCGCCGCTGGAACTGTGCACCGCCTGGCCGGTACCGAACACCAGCGAGCCGCACCGCATCTCCGTGACCGGTCTGCCGAAGACGGTGGTGGTGTCCACGACCGAGGACCCGGCGACGCCGTACCAGGCCGGAGTGGACCTGGCCGGGCAACTGGGCGCCGCCTTGATCACCTACCAGGGCAACCGGCACACTGTGGCGCTGGCGGGCGGCGTGTCCTGCGTGGACGACGCGGTCATCGCCTATCTGGTCGACCTGACCGAACCCGCTCCGGGCCTCACCTGCTGAGGCGGCTCGGTTGCCGACCGGCGGCGCCGTCGTTGCACACCGGGGCAAAAGCTCACAAACCGGACGATTCGACTGTGCGGAGTCTTCCGAAAACATCCAGGTCAGCAATCTTAAGCGTGTATGTAACACAGATTTAACGCCAGGTGCTTACGCTCGCGGGCATGGATCGCCAGAAGGAATTCGTGCTGCGGACGCTCGAAGAGCGGGACATCCGCTTCGTACGTCTCTGGTTCACCGACGTCTTGGGTTATCTGAAGTCCGTCGCGATCGCACCCGCCGAGCTGGAGGGCGCCTTCGAGGAGGGTATCGGTTTCGACGGCTCGGCCATCGAGGGCTTCGCCCGCGTCTCGGAGGCCGATATGGTCGCCCGGCCGGATCCGTCGACCTTCCAGGTGCTGCCGTGGGCCACCAGCAAGGGCCACCAGCACTCCGCGCGCATGTTCTGCGACATCACCATGCCGGACGGTTCGCCGTCCTGGGCCGACCCGCGCCACGTGCTGCGCCGCCAGCTCAACAAGGCGGGCGACGTCGGCTTCAGCTGCTACGTGCACCCCGAGATCGAGTTCTTCCTGCTGGAGAACGGTCCGCAGGGCGGCGTGCCGGTCCCCGCCGACAGCGGCGGCTTCTTCGACCAGGCCGTGCACGAC
Organism: Nocardia sputi; assembly: GCF_023501985.1. Classification (NCBI taxonomy): domain Bacteria; kingdom Bacillati; phylum Actinomycetota; class Actinomycetes; order Mycobacteriales; family Nocardiaceae; genus Nocardia; species Nocardia sputi. Next base: position 98,076 of record NZ_JAMFLC010000024.1, read on the forward strand.
TCGGCGCCGAACTTCCGCCGCCACGCCATCGACGCGCTGGAGTCCATGGGCATCTCCGTGGAGTTCAGCCACCACGAGGGCGCTCCGGGCCAGCAGGAGATCGACCTGCGCTACGCCGACGCGCTGTCCATGGCCGACAACGTGATGACCTTCCGCTACCTGATCAAGGAAGTGGCCATCGACGAGGGCGTGCGCGCGACGTTCATGCCCAAGCCGTTCGCCGAGTACCCGGGCTCGGCGATGCACACGCACATGAGCCTGTTCGAGGGCGAGACCAACGCCTTCCACGATCCCGACGACCCGATGAACCTGTCGGAGACGGCGCGGGCGTTCATCGCGGGCATCCTCGAGCACGCCCCGGAGATCAGCGCGGTCACCAACCAGTGGGTGAACTCCTACAAGCGCCTCATCCACGGCGGCGAGGCGCCCACCGCGGCCTCGTGGGGCCGTTCCAACCGCTCCGCCTTGGTGCGCGTGCCGATGTACACGCCGAACAAGTCGTCCTCGCGCCGCGTCGAGATCCGCAGCCCAGATTCCGCGTGCAATCCCTACCTGACCTTCGCCGTGCTGCTCGCGGCCGGTTTGCGGGGCATCGAGAAGGGCTACACGCTGCCGCCGGAGGCCGAGGACGACGTGTGGTCGCTGACCGTGGCCGAGCGTCGCGCGATGGGCTTCCGCGAGCTGCCGGGCACCCTGGACGAGGCGCTGCAGGCGATGGAGCGCTCCGAACTGGTCGCCGAGACCCTCGGCGAGCACGTGTTCGACTTCTTTCTGCGCAACAAGCGCCGGGAATGGGCGGACTACCGCAGCCAGGTCACGCCGTTCGAGCTGAAGGAATACCTGGGGCTGTAGGCCGGAGGGACGCCGGGTCGGCGTGCGCGCGCGCTCCGCCCTGTAATTTGAGAACCATGGTCCGGCCCCCGTCTGCCCGCTCCGCTGTCCCCGGTGTCGGTCGGCTCGGATTGCTCGAGCCCTCCGCCGCCGCGTCGCTGCGCGAACTGGGCTGGGACAACGTCGAGAGCATCCCCGTGCTGTGGGCGCTGTCCCGCGCGCCGGACGCCGACCTCGCGTTGAGCACGCTCATGCGGCTGCGGGAGAGCAGCGGAAGCGGCTGGGACGCCATCGATTCGGCGATCCGCACGGATACGTCGCTGCGCGGCAGGCTGTTCGCGCTGCTGGGCTCCTCCAGCGCGTTGGGCGATCACCTCGTCGCCGCGCCGTCCGCCTGGGAAGTCCTGCGCCGCAAGGAGTTGCCCGGCCGCGACGAGCTGATCGCCGATCTGCTCACGGTGGTCGAGGCGCAACCCGAGCAAGGCCCGAACGCGGCCCCGATGCTCTACCGGGCCGGCATCTCCGAGCCCGCTGTGGTGGCGTCGCTGCGCAAGAGGTACCGCGACCAGCTGATGCTGCTGGCCGCGCTGGATCTGGCGGCCACGGTGGAGAACGAGCCGGTGTTGCCGTACCAGGTGGTCGGCAGGCATCTCACCGACCTGGCCGATGCCGCCCTGACCGCGGCGCTGGCCGTCGCGGTGGCGCGGGTCTGCAAGGACGAGCCGGTGCCGGTGCGGTTGGGCGTGATCGCGATGGGCAAGTGCGGCGCGCGCGAGTTGAACTATGTCAGCGACGTCGACGTGGTGTTCGTCGCCGAGCCCGCCGACGCCACCGCCACGCGCTTGGCCGCGGAGATGATGAGCGTGGCGAGCCAGGCGTTCTTCGAGGTGGATGCGGCACTGCGGCCGGAGGGCAAAGCCGGTGTGCTGGTACGGACGCTGGATTCGCATATCGCCTACTACAAGCGGTGGGCCCGGACCTGGGAATTCCAAGCGCTGTTGAAGAACCGCCCGGCCACCGGTGATCTCGCGCTCGGCGAGCAGTACCGCGCCGCGCTGATGCCGATGGTCTGGTCGGCCTCGGAGCGTCCCGACTTCGTCGCCGACGTCCAGGCGATGCGCCGCCGGGTGGAGGATCTGGTGCCCGCCGATCTGCGCGAACGCGAGTTGAAGCTCGGGCACGGCAGCCTGCGGGATGTCGAGTTCGCCGTGCAACTGCTGCAGTTGGTGCACGGGCGGGTGGACGACACGTTGCACGTGCAGGGCACCGTCGAGGCGCTGACCGCGCTGGCCGCGGGCGGGTACGTGGGTCGCGACGACGCGGCCAATCTCACCGCGTCCTACGAGTTCCTGCGTCTGCTGGAACACCGGCTGCAACTCCAGCGGCTGCGTCGCACTCACACGCTACCCGCCGACGACGACGAGGAGGGCATGCGCTGGCTGGCGCGCGCCGCCCATATCCGGCCCGACGGCAGGCAGGACGCGGTGGGTGTGCTGGGCAGCGAGATCCGCCGGAACGCGGTGCGCGTACGGCGGCTGCACGCCAAGTTGTTCTACCGGCCGCTGCTGGACTCGGTGGTGCGCCTGGATCCCGATGCGCTGCGCCTGAGCCCCGAGGCCGCGATCCGGCAGCTGGCGGCCCTCGGTTACGCGGCGCCCGAACACGCCCTCGGCCACCTGAAGGCCCTGACCGGCGGCGTGTCCCGCAAAGGCCGCATCCAAGCCCTGCTGTTGCCGACGCTGCTCGAATGGCTGGGCGACACGCCGAATCCCGATGCGGGCCTGCTGGCCTACCGCCGGGTGTCGGAGGGCCTGGCCGACCAGATCTGGTTCCTGCGCGAACTGCGCGACGAGGGGGCGATCGCGCAGCGGCTGATGATCGTGCTCGGCTCCTCGGAGTATCTGCCCGACCTGCTCATCAACGCGCCGGAAACGATCCGGATGTACGCCGACGGGCCCGGCGGCCCGCTGCTGCTCGGTCCGCAGCCCGACGAGGTGGCCCGCGGCATCCTCACCGCCGCCGCTCGGTACGAGGACTCGAAACGCGCTGTGGCCGCGGCGCGTTCGTTGCGCAGGCACGAACTGGCGCGGGTGGCGTCGGCCGATCTGCTCGGCATGCTCGAAGTGCCGCAGGTGTGCCGGGCGCTGTCGTCGGTGTGGGTGGCGGTACTGGAAGCGTCGTTACGCGCGGTGATCCGGGCGAGTGAGGCCGAGCGGGGCGAGCCCGCGCCCGCCGACATCGCGGTGATCGGCATGGGCCGGCTCGGTGGCATGGAACTCGGCTACGGCTCCGACGCGGACGTGCTGTTCGTGTGCGACCCACGGCCGGGCGCCGACGAGACCAAGGCCGTCAAATGGGCCATCGGGGTGGCCGACCGGGTACAGCAGTTGCTCGGGGCGCCGAGTACGGACCCGCCGCTGCACGTCGACGCCGGGCTGCGCCCGGAGGGTCGCAACGGCTCGCTCGTTCGCACGCTGGCCGCCTATGCCGCGTACTACGAGCAGTGGGCGCAACCCTGGGAGGTGCAGGCGCTGCTGCGCGCCAACCAGGTGGCCGGTGACCAGGAACTCGGGGTGCGCTTCCTGCACGTCATCGATAAGGTGCGGTACCCGGAGGGCGGGGTGTCGGCCGAGGCGGTGCGCGAGATCCGGCGGATCAAGGCCAGGGTGGACGCGGAGCGGCTGCCCCGCGGCGCCGACCCGGCCACGCACACCAAACTGGGGCGCGGCGGCCTGGCCGACATCGAGTGGACGGTCCAGCTGACGCAGCTGCGGCACGCCCATGAGGTGCCCGGCCTGCACAACACCTCCACCTTGGAAGCGCTGGACGTGATCGAGCAGACCGAACTGCTGGACGCGCAGGACGTGGCGCTGTTGCGCGACGCCTGGCTGACCGCGACCAACGCGCGCAACGCCTTGGTCCTGGTGCGCGGCAAGCCCACCGACCAGCTCCCCGGGCCGGGCCGGCTCCTGTCCGCTGTGGCGCGCGTCGCGGGCTGGCCCAACGACGACGGGAGCGAATTCCTCGACCACTACATGCGCGTCACGCGGCGCGCCAAAGCCGTCGTCGAACGAGTCTTCGGCGCCTGAGGCTGTGCCGTAGCGATTCGCCGCTCTCCGCGCGCGGCCGCACGAAGCGTGTCCGCGAAGCCGGACTCACGTTCCCAGGGCGAGACCCCTGCGGGCCGCCCGCTGCTCGCCCCAGTCGTAGAGGGCGGTGAGGACGGGGACGAGGGTGCGGCCTTCGTCGGTGAGCGTGTATTCGACCTGCGGAGGCACCGTGTCGAAGACGGTGCGGCGGACCAGGCCGTCGGATTCCAGTTCGCGCAATTGCTGGATCAGCATCTTCTCGCTGGTGGTCGGCATCCGCCTGCGCAGCTCGCCATAGCGGTGCACCCCCTCTTTCAGGTGGGCGAGGATCACCGGCTTCCATTTGCCGCCGATCAGGTCGACGGTCACCTCCACGGCGCAGTGGTAGCGCTTGTCGGGCACGCGTCGGACCTCCTGGCTGCTCACCCTACGCACCGAAAAGTGCGTTCTTGTAACACTGTAATCATCGCGATTCCATGGATGCCGTTCGTAGCAAATCACCGCAGACATGGAGCGAAATCCTATGAAGGTCATTGTTTTCGACCGATTCAAGCCCGGGGTCACCCTGGAGACGATCAATCCGTACCTGCCCGAGGAGGTCGCCAATGTGTGGCGGCTGTGGAAGGCGGGCATCGTCCGGGAGAACTACGCGCGCGCCGATGAGCCCGGCGTAGTCATCGTCTTCGAGGTCGACAGCGTCGAGGAGGCGCGCAAGTACGTCGCGGACTTTCCGCTCACCAAGGCCGGATACTTGGAGTGGACATTCGTGCCGGTTCAGGCGCCCTTGCCGCTGGAAGCGTTGATGGATCCGGCCGTCGACGTCGCCGAGCCCTACGACCGGACGGCGTGAGCATGCGGCACGCCTTCGGCCTGAGCATCCCGCAGACCGTGCCCGACGCCTGCGACCCCGCGCGGATGGCGCTGCTCATCTACGACATGCAGGTGGGCATCGTGCGGCAGATTCCCGAGGGGGAGCGGATCGTGCGCGCCTGCGTCCGATTGCGCGACGCCGCACGGGCGGGTGGCTTCCGGGTGTTCTACACCCGGCACATGTCGCTGCCGGTCGCGGCGTCAGGTGTCGCGCAGCTGCGCACCGCTATGTCCTGGCAGCAGGTGGACGACCCGGCTGCCCTGCGATCGAGCTTCCCGCAGGGCTCTGCGCAGTTCCAGTTGGTGCCCGAGTTGACGCCCGGACCGGACGAGGTGGTGTTCGACAAGATCACCATGTCGGCGTTCGCCGCGACGCCGTTGGATTTCGCGCTGCGCGACTGCGGCATCGACGCCTATGCCGTGGCAGGCATCGCCATGGAAGTGGGCATCGAGCCGACCGTCCGGCACAGCCTGGACCTGGGCTATCTGCCGATCATCGTGACCGACGCATGCGGCGCCGGGCATCCGGAGGCGGCCGAGAGAGCTTGTGCCACGCTGCAATTCACCGGCGGATCACTCACCACCGAGACGACGGAATTGAGCGAGCTGATGAGGCGGCGCGTGTCGTGACGCGGTCGGTCGCGGTGTGTCCCGTCGAACCCTCAGGTTGCGGGGGGCGTCCGGCGGCTTCGATGCGCACCACGCGAGCCTTGGTGTAGTGCTTGCGATCGAGCCGATGGACGGTACCCACCCGCCACCGCCGCCAGGTCTTCGGCGCTCTCGGCCGTCAGCGGTCCCGTCGCTCGAAATTCCTCGACGTATATTCCTTGCCCTCGCCATGTCGCCTACGCTCCGCGGCCAGCTCAGGAGGGCCGGGTCGCGCCACACGGTGAAGCCGCCGAAGTGTCCCGCACCTGTAATCCACACTCGGCGCACACCGAGTCCCCACAGACATTGCCTAGGCTCGACCGCATGCGTAAATGGATGGACCGAGCCTTGCTCGGGGCGGGGTGGTGCGCTGTGGTCGTGGGCGCCGTCGGGATCGTGCTGCATTTCGGGGCGTGGGAACAGCGTGGACTGGTACTGCTCGCGTCGGGGGCGTCGTACTTGATGTTCGGCGCCCTCGCAGGCTTGGTGCTGCTGCTGGTCGCACGCGGGTGGCGCAGCGCGGCACTCGCCGGGGTGTTGGCCGTGGCGGTGCTGTGGACGCTGGTGCCCTCGTTCGTGCCGGAAGGGCGGGCGGCGAGCGGTCCGACGCTCACCGTCATGCAATCGAATCTGTTGTTCGGCCGGGCCGATCCGGCTGCGGTGGTGCGTGCGGTGCGGGACAACCGGGTCGACGTGCTGACCGTCGACGAACTGACCGACGCCGCGCTCGAACGGCTGGCGGGCGCGGGCCTGCTCGACGAACTGCCGTATCAGTACCTCGAGCCCACCCGCGACGGCGGTGGCGGCACCGGCATCTACAGTCGGCACCCGTTGCGGGAGAACAGGAAGTACGACGGATACATCCTGAACAACGTCTCCGCGACTATGGATCACCCCGAGCGCGGGCCGATCGCGGTCTTCGCGTTCCACCCGGTCCCGCCGCCGTTCGATTTCCCCGCGTGGCAGGCGGAGATGCGCAGGACCCGGGAAATCCTCGCGGCGCAACGGGGTCCCGCCATCGTGGGCGCCGACTTCAACGCGACCCGGGACCACACGGCCTACCGTGACCTCGTGCGCGGTCGCTTCGCCTCGGCGGCCGACCAGACCGGCGCCGGATTGCTGCCCACCTTTCCCGACGACCGCAGCTGGGGTCCGGTGATCGGTATCGACCACATCCTGCTCGCCGACGCCACCGCCGAACAGTTGCACACCCTCTCCGTTCCGGGCTCCGACCACCGAGCGCTGCTCGCCCGCATCCGCTTGCACTGACCCGGGCGGAAGTCGCCGCGCCGACTGGTCCGAGCGCCGCGCTGACGAGGATCGTCCAGGTGTCGCGGCCGCCGCGGTTCGACTACGACGGGGTCGGTCGCGACTGCTCGGGGACCACCGTCGCCCGGCGGGTGTCGTATCGCCGAGGGTCGACCGGATCGGCACCGACGTATCCGCCCTGGCCCGACGTATCCGCCCTGGCCCGACGTAGCGGACCGATGGCGGGCGACGACCCGCTCTCGTCGGTCGTGGACGGCGAGAGCGCCTGCCCGCGGCTACACCGGCAGCGACCGCAGCGAGCTGAGCGTGCCCGCCAGCGCACGGGCCGCTTCGGCGCCTTTGGTCACGAAGTGCTCGGTGAAGAACGTGACGTGCTCGCTGTGCTCGTGGAAGTGGTGGGGGGTGAGCACGACCGAGAACACCGGCACGTCCGTATCGAGCTGGACGCGCATCAGCCCGTCGATCACTGCCGACGCCACGAAGTCGTGCCGGTAGATTCCGCCGTCCACCACCAGCGCGGACGCGACGATCGCCGCGTACCGGCCGGAGTGCGCCAAGCGCTTGGCGTGCAGGGGGATCTCGAACGCGCCCGGCACCTCGTAGACGTCGATGGTGGCGGGATCGAAACCGAGGTCGGCGTATTCGGTGCGGAAGCCCTCGTACGCCTTGCCCACGATCGAGCTGTGCCAGCTGGCGCGGATGAACGCGATGGATCCGGTAGTTCTCATGCCGGGATACTACTGTTCGGTAAGGTGCGCTTCCAGCCAGCCGACGACGTCGTCGAGCACTTTTTGCTGCTCGGGCTCGTTGAACACCTCGTGGTAGAGGCCTTCGTAGCGGATCACCGTGAGATCCTTCGACCCCGCGCCCCGCTCGATGAGATCAGAACTCGACGGCGCGGCGATCGCGTCGGCCGTGCCGTGCAGCACCAGCACCGGCACGGTGAGCTGCGCCAGCCGCTGCTTGACCGTATCCGTCGCGCTCAGCATCTCGGCGCCGGTGCGGGCGGGCAGCTTGCCCCGGTAGACCAGCGGATCGTTGTCGTAGGCCGTGACCACCGCGGGGTCGCGGCTGATCTGCGACGAATCCAGTTTCAGCACACCCAGATTCGGGGCGAACCGGCTCAACACCGGTGCGAGCGCGCGCTGCACCGGATTGCCCACCGGGATGTCCAACGGCGGGGCGGACAGCACGAGGCCCGCGACGTCGATCGGCGCGCGGGTGGCCAGATACAGGGTGATCAGGCTGCCCATCGAGTGCGCGACCAGGAAGCGCGGCACCCCGGGTTGCTCACGGCTCGCGATGGCCAGCATGGCGGCCACGTTGTCGGCGGCGCCTTCCATGGAGCCGATGTTGGCTTTGCCGCCCGCGGACTTCCCGTGCCCGATGTGATCGAGCGCGTACACCGCGAAACCCGCTGCGATCAAGCATTGTCCGACGTGGGTGTAGCGGCCGGAATGCTCGGCCACACCGTGCACCAGCACGACCACGGCCCGCGCGGCGCCCTCCGGCAGCCAGGCGCGCCACGCGACTCCGCTGCCGATCCCGTCGAACTCCCCGGACGCGGTACGGATGGCGGGCGGCTCGGCGGGCGCGCTGTCGCCCGCCGTCGGCTCGGTCGTCATGCCTGCGCTCCTGACGTCGATGGCGCGCCGACCGTCGCGAAATGCTCGATCAGCCGCCGGTTGAACTCGATGAGTCGAGCGTAGTTGACCCGGGAGAGGCGTTCGTCGGTTCCGTGGATCGAGGCCAGATCACGGTTGTCCAGCACGATCGGCGCGAAATTGCACCGGGTCCGCGCCAGGTCGTCGTAGTGCCTGGAGTCGGTCGCGCCGGGCACGATGCCGGTGGTCACCGCGATACCGGGGACGACGGCGCGGGCGAGATCGGCGATCAGCTCGAAGGTGGGGCCCGGCTCCGTGATCCGCGACGGTTCCGACGACATGCCGACCAGCTCGAATTCGATGCCCTTGTCGCGCACGACTTTCCGGCAGTGCGCCAGCACCGAGGCGACCGTGTCCCCCGGCAGGATGCGGAAGTTCACCATGGCCTCGGCGCGCTGCGGCAGCACGTTGGCCCGCACGCCGCCGCGGATCACCGTCGGCGCCGTGGTGGTGCGCACCATGGCCTCGGTCTGCGGCTGGGTCGCCATCACGCGGGTGATCACCGGTCCGGCGATGCCGGCGAGGCCGAGCAGACGCCGTCGCGGTCCCGGCATGACGTCGCGCAACCTGGCCAGCATGTCCGCGATCACCGGCGTCAGGCGCAGCGGCATCGGATGGTCCTGGACGCGGGCCACCGCCCGCGCGATCCGGCCGACCGCCGTCTGCTTGCCCGGCATGGACGAGTGCCCGCCCACCTCGGTGACCGACAACCGCACCGTCGCGTAGCCTTTCTCACCGAGCATGATCGTGGCCACCGGCTGCCGCACGCCCTCGACGATGCCCGCGGTGATCACTCCGCCCTCGTCGAGCAGCAGATCCGCGCGCACGCCCGCCTGCCGCAGATGATCGGCCATCCGCTCGGCCCCGTCGCCGCCGAAGACCTCCTCGTCGTGCCCGAAGGCCAGGTACACGGTGTGCCGCGGCCGTACGCCTGCGACGAGCGCCGACTCGACCGCCTCCAGGATGGCGAGCACGCGGCTCTTGTCATCGATCGCGCCGCGGCCCCAGATGTATTCGTCGTCGACCACTCCGGCGAAGGGAGGGTGAGTCCAGCGCTTCGGATCGTCCGCGGGCACCACGTCCTGGTGCGCGAGCAGGATCGCGGCCACCCGGTCCGGCTCGGTACCCGGCCAGCGGTAGAGCCTGCTGTGTTCGAACCGCCGCAGTTCGAGCTCGGCGTGCACGCGGGGGAACGACGCCCGCAGGTGAGCGTCGAGGCGGTCGAACGCGGCGCTGTCGGCATCGCGCGGGTCGTCGGTGGACACCGTCGCACAGCGCAGCGCGGCGGCGAGGCGTTCGGCGGTCAGGTCGTCGACCGGTTCCGTCATCGGTCACCGGTGCGGTCGGGCAGGTTCATCGACACGGTTGCATTGTTCAGGATGCTCGGGTCCAAGGCGATCGTCTTCTCGTTTCGCCACTTCACGATGCCTTCGGTGAGCCCTCCCGGCAGATCCGGGTGACGAGTTGCGGTCAGCAGGGGCAATTCGATGCTCGCGGACGTCACTGTGACCGAGGCGAAGGCGGGGGAGTGCGACCACACGTCGTCGACCACGTCGGTGACTCGCACGCCGATCCGGTGACCGGCCGCGATCGGCCAATCCTGGGCGAGCAGCCGGACTTCGGCGACGTCGCGGACGGGTGCGATCCCGCGGGTGATGACGGTGGCGCGCAGGTCGGGTGCGATGTCGTAGAGTTCGACCGCGACCGTCGCGCTCGCCGGGCCGCTCAGCCGGAGGGTGGCGGTGGGGATGCCGGACAGGTGCTGGTCGCCGGTCAGCGGCGCGGAGACCGACCAGAGTTCACGGTCGGGCCCGGGGACCAGGCCCCGGTCGGTGTACTCGCCGGTGCGCAGTCCCACCGGGACCCGCCGCACGTCGGCGGGCGGCCACGCGGTCTCGGCGCGCCAGCGTCCGTCGAACTGGCCGACGGTGATTCGCGGTCCGGGAACCACCACGTCGCGGCCTGCGACGTGCTTGTCGAAGAACGCGAGCAACTCGGTGTCGAAGTGCGGTGTGCCGCATTTGTCATGGCAGGTGCGGTGTCCCCACTGGCCGAACCAGGCCCGGTGCTCGCCGGGCCCGAGGCCGTTCCACAGGTCGAACACCCGGTCGGCCCGGGTGTTGTAGTCGACGAAGCCCTGACCGAGGAAAAGCGGAATCGTATTGCCGCGCAATCGAGCGACGAGGTCGCGGTCGCGCCAGAAGGCAGTGTCCGGATTGTGATCGCCGATCTCGGCCAGGTACCGCTGGTAGCACTGCCACGGCAACTGTGTCGCATTCGCCTGATATTCGCCGGAGTCCTCCGGATGCGGTGGGGTAGAGGCGATGAGCAGGTGTTCCAACCCCGCTAAGTCGGCGGGCCGCACACCGCTCTCGGTGATCGGCTTGCCGGCGAACTTCCAGGAGATGCCCTGCATGTAAAGGTAAGAGTACGGGTCGCCGACGGGCGCGAACGCGCCCACAGCGGCGAGGCCTTTCGGTGCGCCCGCCAGCCCCATGAGGCCGGTCCAGGCTTCGTACGATGTGCCGAACATCCCGACCTTGCCGGTAGACCATGGCTGGCTCGCCGCCCACTCCACGGCCGCGGCAGCATCCGCTTGCTCCCCGGGGCCACCATAGTCGGGGCAGCCGTTCGAGCCGCCGAACCCGCGAAGATCGACGATGACGTAGGTGTAGCCCGCGTTGAGGAACATCTCGGCGGTGAGGTTGTCGGTGGACGGCCCCCCGGTGAGGCGCGGCTCGGTCAAATACGCCAGGTGCGCGCGATACGGGCTGACGGTGAGAATGACGGGAGTGCGGGTCTCCTCGGAGATTCCGGCCGGGCGCAGGATATCGGCGTGCAGTCGGGTGCCGTCCGTGCCGTCGATGAACGTTTGCTTCCACTGGTACGGCACGGGCAGGGGCTCGGCGACCGCGGTCACGGGGGTGACGGCTCCCAGCAGGAGCAGCAGCCCGCCCAGGGCGCGCAACAGAACGGCTCGTTCGCTCACCATTGGACTATCGAGTCTTCCCGCGTGGATGTCCAGCCCCCGGAACCATGGGTCGTCGAGCCGCCGTCCGAATCGCACGCTGCCACGTCCACATGGCGGTGAGCTGCGGCGCGGTGTCACCTTCCGGGGGTGATCCCGGTCAGGAGGTGACGGCCCGAAGGGTCGGCGCGAAAACCGGAACCGATCGACATTCTCGATTCCGATCCGAATTTCGCTTCGCGGCATGCCGCCGCGTCCCGGCCGCCGCGGAGGCCCGGCCGCGAGCCGGTGTTTGCGCAGGGTAGGTCGCGCCGGAGCTGCCGCAGGTTGTGGCCCTGCGGCGCGGGGACGACGAAGGATACGGCGAACGGTACCGACTGGATGAACGCCGCGATGTCGCAGATACTTCGTCCGGTGTCTCGGTCGGCGTATGATCAGCCCAGTGCGAATGCTTGGGGGATTGATAATGCGTGAGCTGGCGACCGCGGACTGGGAACGGTTCGTGCAAGCGCTGGCGCTTTGCCTCTCGGAGCTGCCTTCACGAGCGACCCTGATCATCGCCGCTCCAGGGAATCGCTACGTCCAGTTCGTCCAATATGACATCAAACTGTCTGCTGAACTGGCCGGAAACCACTACCTGAGCAACCCGATTCCGGAGACCGCCGCACAGGAACTGCGCGCGCAGGGCTGGCAGGAGCCCGCGGTGCGGCATGACGCCGACAACTGGACCCGGACCCTTTTCTGGCCTATCGCCCCCAACAGCCTGGTGGAGTTCGCCAGTTCGGTCGCTGTCGGTTTGCGTGACGCTCTCGGTGTGGCTGCCCCGGCCGATTTGCGCGCCATGGGATGGACCGAAGCATCGGGTGATCTGGATCTCACCGCACTCGGCTCGATCGCCCACCGCGGCTGAGACCGGCTGGGCACGGCAAAGCCGCGACTACCTGGGCACTATCCTGAGAGTCATGGCAGCAGGCAAGCCCACCAAGGAAGCGAAGGCCGCGGCGAAAGCGGCCCGCAAGCAGCAGTCGAGAGAACGCCGCAAGCAGTTGTGGCAGGCGTTCCAGATGCAGCGCAAGGAAGACAAGCTGCTGCTGCCGCTGATGATCGGCGCCTTGGTCGGCAGCACCGCCGTCTTCGTCGTGATCGGCTTGATCTTCGGGCTGACCTGGTTCCTCGTCCCGCTGGGCGTGGTGCTCGGTGCGCTGCTGGCGTTCATCATCTTCGGCAGGCGGGTGCAGAAGAGCGTCTACCGCAAGGCCGAGGGCCAGGCGGGCGCCGCAGCCTGGGTGCTGGACAACCTCCAGGGCAAGTGGCGGGTGAGCAACGGCATCGCCGCGACCACGCAGCTGGACGCCGTGCACCGGGTGATCGGCCTGCCCGGCGTGGTGCTGGTCGCCGAAGGGGCCCCGCAGAGGGTCAAGTCGCTGCTCGCTCAGGAGAAGAAGCGCACGGCCCGGCTGATCGGCGACACCCCGATCTACGACATCGTCATCGGCAACGACGAAGGCCAGGTGCCGCTCAAGGATCTCCAGCGCTACCTCACCAAGCTGCCGCGCAACATCGATACCAAGCGGATGGACCTCATCGAAGGCCGGCTGTCCGCTCTCAGCGCGCGCGGCGGGCCCGCCCTGCCGAAGGGGCCCATGCCCGCCGGCGCGAAGATGCGCGGCGTGCAGCGGACCATCCGCCGGCGCTGACCGCTGTGCACAGGCCCGCGTCCCTGTTGGGAAGCGGGCCTTTGTTCGTGCTTGATTTCGGTGGAGGGGGCGTCCCGTAGGTTGTTCCCGGGTTCAGCGTGCATGCACCAGCGCCGTGCCGGTGGCGCGGTCGTGCATGCCGCGCCCGTCGGCGTCGGTGAACAACGCGGGCACCACGAACAGCAACAGGACCTGCCTGGCCAGCGCCCGCGCGAAGCCGACCGGCGCGGGCGCGTCGATTCGCACCGTCCGCAGCCGCAGGAAATACTGCCCCGGCGTGAACCCGAACAGCGTGACCGCGCCGACGCCGATCACGAACCAGATCAGCAGCGTGAGACTCGACGCCGAAGCGCTGCGGGCGAGCAGCGCCGCGATGCCGAGCGCGATCATCCAGTCCACGAAGAGGGCGGCGATGCGGCGCCCCATGCCGGCCAGCGAGCCCGCCCCGGTCTGCGGCAGGCCGAGGTGTTCACCGGGGAACTCAGGAGTTGCCGGACCGCCGGAGTCGGCCGGAGGGCCGGAGAGCCAAGAGCCGGTGATGCGTGCCATGCACCCCAGGATAGGCGCGCGCGGACCGGAGCCCGGTACCGCATAAGCGGAGTTCAGCGTCGGGGCGCGCCGTGCCGGGGGCAGGACTACCATTCAATCGAGTCCGGGTGGTCAGCACCACGCTGCCTGACGCACGTGTAACACCGGCGAAACACATCCTTGACTGCAGGGAAACACGGCATCCATAGCGTCGGGTCGCGACGAACCCACGCAAGGCGACACTGGCTGGGAACCGATCCGTAAGGAGAACAAGTGACGTTCAGCACGGCCGACGAGGTCATCAAATTCATCGCTGATGAGGACATCGAGTACGTCGACATCCGTTTCAGCGACCTTCCCGGTGTGCAGCAGCACTTCTCGATCCCGGGGAAGGCTTTCACCACCGACCTCGCCGAGGAAGGGCTAGCGTTCGACGGCTCCTCCGTCCGTGGGTTCCAGTCCATCGATGAGTCGGACATGCTGTTGCTGCCCGACTTCTCCACCGCGCGCGTCGACCCGTTCCGCGCCGCCAAGACGCTGAATCTCAACTTCTTCGTGCACGACCCGTTCACCCGCGAGGCATACAGCCGCGACCCGCGTAACGTCGCGCGCAAGGCGGAGGAGTACCTGCGATCGACCGGCATCGCAGACACCGCGTACTTCGGCCCCGAGGCGGAGTTCTACATCTTCGACTCGATCCGCTACGACTCGGCCATGAACGGCGCTTTCTACGAGATCGAGTCGGTCTCCGGTTCCTGGAACACCGGCGCGGAGTTCGACCCGGACGGCGGCCGCAACCGCGGCTACAAGGTCCGCAACAAGGGCGGCTACTTCCCGGTCGCGCCCTACGACCACTACGTCGACCTGCGCGACAAGATCTCGACCAACCTGCAGAACTCCGGCTTCGAGCTGGAGCGCGGCCACCACGAGGTCGGCACCGCGGGCCAGGCCGAGATCAACTATAAGTTCAACACCCTGCTCGCCGCGGCCGACGACCTGCAGCTGTTCAAGTACATCGTCAAGAACACCGCGTGGCAGGAAGGCAAGACCGTCACCTTCATGCCGAAGCCGCTCTTCGGTGACAACGGCTCGGGTATGCACGTGCACCAGTCGCTGTGGAAGGACGGCAAGCCGCTGTTCCACGACGAGGCCGGCTACGGCGGCCTGTCCGACCTGGCGCGTCACTACATCGGCGGCATCCTGCACCACGCGCCGTCGCTGCTGGCGTTCACCAACCCGACGGTGAACTCCTACCACCGCCTGGTCCCCGGCTACGAGGCCCCGATCAACCTGGTGTACTCGCAGCGCAACCGCTCCGCCGCGGTCCGCATTCCGGTCACCGGCAACAACCCGAAGGCCAAGCGCCTCGAGTTCCGCGCACCGGACTCCTCGGGCAACCCGTACCTGGCCTTCGCCGCCATGATGATGGCCGGCCTGGACGGCATCAAGAAGAAGATCGAGCCGCTGGCCCCGGTCGACAAGGACCTCTACGAGCTCCCGCCGGAGGAGGCCAAGAACATCCCGCAGGCCCCCACCAGCCTGGCGTCGGTCATCGACCGCCTCGAGCAGGACCACGACTACCTCACCGAAGGCAACGTCTTCACCGAGGACCTGATCGAGACCTGGATCACTCTCAAGCGCGAGGGCGAAATCGCCCCGGTGAACCTGCGGCCGCACCCGTACGAGTTCGAGCTGTACTTCGACGTGTAAGTCGTAAGGTCGCCACCCTGTGATCGGAGCACCGGCAACCAGGTGCTTCGTTCGCAGCTGTGCGTGCGAGCCGACGAAGCCCATCTGCTTTGTGATCACCTTGTGGTCGCCGGGTAGATGGGCTTGTTTGCGTTCCTGACCAGAACGCACACCGGGCTGTCATCGCGAACTATGTGGCTCCGTTCTCATGCATGGGAAGCTCGCGCCGAGCGTGAAGAATGGATCCGTATCATCCAGAGCAGGAGGTGGCATGCGGAAAGTGCTGGGCGCCGACTCGATCGAGTGTCGGATGACCGTGCGATCCGGCATGCTTGTTCGGACGCTGCCGGGTCTCTGTCCTGTAGCCGGGATGAAGGCCCCTCACTCGCGCGGCGTGCGGCGATCGTTGCGGAGGACAAGACACTCATGATGCATCCATTTACGGCGGCAGCGCTGGAATCCGGCCGTGAGTTCGTGCACGCCGTCGATGACATGATGGAGCGGATCAAGGGAGTCCGCGCTCGGCGGCCCTCGCCAAGCGCCCGGGTGATTCCGGAGGTCGACGGGATGGGCCGTCTCGTCGATCTGTACATCGCCGACGGGACGATTGCGCATTCGTCGAGTAGTCAGGAGCTGGTGGCCGACATCATGGCGGCGATTCGGGACAGCACCGAAGACGCCCTACGGCAACACCGGCTTGCCATCCAGCAGACGACGTGGCCACCAAAGGTGTCATGGCCCGAACCGTAACTTGCCGCTGTGGTCGGCCCCATACCCAGGAGTGATGCTGTGACAGAGCTGGGCGTGTCGGGCGCCACCGAGGCCGAAACGCCGCCCGATTGGCTGAATCTGATCTACGAGGTGTTCAATCCCGACTACTCCGTCGGAGTTGCCTGTGATCGAAGCGGCATGATCGTCGGTCTGCACCTCGGCGACGAGGTGTGGGAGAACACCGACAGCTGGCTCGCCGCCGAGATTCTTCGGGTCGCCCGGCTGGCCTACCAGAAGTCCCGGGTGGGGAGGCGCGCGGAGCTGCTGTACAACGGCGCGTTGCCGCGCCTGGCCGACTCGCTGGGGCTGCCCACCGAGGCCGAGTACAACCTCATGGAGAAGGCGGAGTTCGGCTCAGGCTACTGAACTCCAGCTCTCGGCTTCCTCTCTTTATCCCCAGGTATGGGGATGCTGAAGAATGGGGAGGTCGGTCGGAGTGGAGAGGGTTCGTCGATATGACCACCGAGTTCTATCAGGATCCACAAGAGTGGCGCCGACTTCGCGGCGTAAACCATGACATGGTCCCGGCAGCCCGGGAGCGCGCGAAGAACGATCCTGATTACGAAGCGAATTTCATCGCGACGAACGGCTATGCGGCCTATGCGTTTCTGCAGATTGCCGGACGTCCGCACCTGCGTGATCGTGTGGTCGGCTGGACCTCGGTGGCGGATGGTCGTCAGGATACTGCCGATACTTCCCACTCGACGGCAGGTGCGATCGAGGACACCGACGGCGCGGGTGGCGCAACGATTCGAGGCAAGTCGCCGGAGGCCTGATCCTCAGCGGCCGCCACGTAGCCGGCGGGAGGATCTCGAATGGCTGCAATCCGCTCGCGAATCGCTTGGAATCATCGATCTGATCGTGGGTTGTGTTGAAGGGATGCGAACTATCGAGCGGAACTCCCACGCGCGGGTAAGTGGCGGTATTTCCCGCAGTCGGGCGATCGAGGCAACGGCATCAGGACAGGGCTCTCGCGACAGGCGCCGCGATGAACTGCCCGTCTAGGAGGACGCATGACCAACTACTTCACTCACGACAAGCATGGCAATTATACAAAATCAGAGAGCCGTCCGGAGTCCGGCTACTACTACGCGCAGGAAAAGCCCGGGGGCGAAGTAACGCTGTATGAGGCGAACCCGGGTGGGGACCCCAAGAAATTGGACTCGTGGCCCTACAACCGCCTGGATTACCTCGTCACTACGGATGGGCAGGCATACAAAAAGAGAGTTGTCGACAGCGTAACGCGCGTCGACCCGGACAAGCGCCTCCCGGAACATGATCGCAAAGCGCCCCCTCCTCCTCCTCCGACCGAGTTGGAGCAGAAGAATAAATATATGGAGGGTCTGGACAAGGATCCGAAAGAGGGGGACTCGGTCGATGACTTTCCGCTGAAGATCAAGCTGCCTCCGGGCACTCCTTCGGAAGACCTGACGACATACGTCAGTCTGGCGAACCATCAGCTCAAGTACCTCAAGAAACAGATGGGGGACAAAAAGAAGCCGATCGCCCTGGCGTCTCCGGAGAAGGGTGACGACACCGTTATCTGGGACAATAACCTGAGTAAATCCTTCACAGATGCAATGGGAAACGGTGCAGAGGCTCAAGCCGGGGGCAAGGGCGAGTCTATTGAAGCATACAATTCGACTTCCAAGTTGCTCGACGAGTTGGATGCCCAGTGGGCGGCCAGAGACGACCAATTCAAGACGGAGAACCTGAAGCTCACTGCCGACAATGACCGCACATATCGGAAAATGTGGGACAAAGTCCAATCTGCGCATGAGGATATCTGGGCGACGCTGATGAAACCTCACGCGGGATACTTCGGCGGAAGCACTTTCAGTAAAGACAACTTTACGGCTCCCGGTATTCAGAACGTCGTGGAAGAGGAGCCGATATATGGAATAATTCGCGACACTGTTCAGTTCTGCGTAGAGGAGGTCACCGCATACGCGAATCGAGCCGAGAGTGCAGGGAAGAAGTTCGGTGAGTTCCCGGGATTTCCCACTAAAGAACAGCCTGGTAAAGACCCGAACGAAAAGCCCGCCACTCAACACACCCCTACCGGTACGACCAAAACCCCTACGAACACCGGTACTCCGCCGCCTGTCTACACCGGTACTCCTCCAATGCCGACCCAGGATGCTTCCACGCTACCGTCCGGCACTACCGCGAACGATAACTGGGGATCTACCTTCGACGACTTGCTGGGCGGCCCTACCGACACCGATGGTTCGCTGACCGATCCGACTACAGGCACGCAACCCATCTCGGCCACCGGAACCGGTAGTACGTCCTCGGATACGGATCCGCTTGCCGCCATTCGTTCGGCACTGCAGGGCGGAACCGGATCCGCGACTGGTACGGGGCCCGGTGCGAACACTGGCACAAACGCCGGCAATGTTCCGTCTGCCGCCAACAGCGGCGACAACGGTATGGCAAATGCGATGCAGCAGATGGCGATGATGAGCGCCATGAGCGGAATGATGAACCAAGGGCGTCAGCCCGAAGACGAGCGACTCGAGCGGGCCTACGCGGAGCGGGAGCGAGAACAGGAGCGGGAGAAGCGCGAGGAACGAGAGCGCAACCGCAACGCCCAGACGACCACCGCGCAACAAGCCGTTCAGCAAACCGGCCCTGCCGGCGTGACGCCGCCGACCTACGCGGGTACTCCGCCGCCGATAACGGCACCTGGAACGACGCCCGCGGTCCAGATCGGGGATACGACCGTGAACGCGTCGCCGCCGGTGGCGGAGGCTTTGCAGAAGCAGACGCAGAACGTCGCTCTCGATGCGATATCGGCATATAAGGGAACAGCGGGGGAGATCACAGCGGAGCATCCGCCTGCGGTGGTCAATGGCCCCGGTGAGCTGAAGACCGGCGATATTCTGCAGTGGGAGAAGCATAGTGCGCTGGTTGTCAAGAACGAGAACGGCCTGTTCGTCCTCGACAATGGCCAGCTCGTTCCCTTGGATCCCAACAATCCTCCGTTGAAGGAAAAGTACGGCAATTTCGCGGGCTTCATTCACCCGACCGGTTTGGACACGGCGGCCGGTAGCGCTCCTGGAATCGCGGCGCCGCCTCCGCCGGCCGTGGCCGCGGCGCCGCAGCCTGCCGCGCCGCCACCCGTTTCACCACCGCCGCAGGGGGTCTGAACCCGGCCGGAATCGTTCGCTGCGGTTGATGGCGCCGACAGATGCTCGCGGGTACGACGCGAGTCGCGGCTCGGATGGCGAGTCCTCTACGCGCGCGTCTTCTCCCCACGCACCGAGGCGGCCAGTTGGTTCGGCATCGGCTCGTGCCGCGCGTAGGCGCGGGTGAAATCGCCGGTGCCGTGGGAGATCGAGCGCAGGTCGATGGCGTAGCGGCTGAGTTCGAGTTCCGGGACCTCGGCGTGGATGCGGGTGCGTCCGCTGCCGTGCGGCTCGGTGCCGAGGACGCGCCCGCGGCGACTGGACAGATCGCTCAGTACCGGGCCGACGAATTCGTCGGAGACCAGCGCCCATACTTCGGCGAGCGGCTCGAGCACCCGGATTCCCGCGGCTGCCGCGGCCTCGCGCAAGGCGAGCGCACCGGCGGTCTGGAACGCGGCGTCGGAGGAGTCGACGGAATGGGCTTTGCCGTCGAACAAGGTGACCCGCACGTCCACGAGGGGATATCCGGCGGTCAGCCCGCGGGATGCCTGGGCACGCACGCCTTTCTCCACCGACGGAATGAACTGGCGCGGAACGACTCCGCCGACCACCTTGTCCACGAACTCGATGCCCGACCCTTCGGGCAGGGGTTCGACCTCGATCTCGCACACGGCGTACTGGCCGTGCCCGCCGGACTGCTTCACATGCCTGCCGCGCCCGGACGCCTTGCCCGCGAACGTCTCTCGCAGCGCCACCTGATGCTCTATCACGTCGACCTGCACGCCGAACCGGGTCCGCAACCGCTCCAAGGCGACGTCGCGATGGGCTTCACCCAGACACCAGAGCACCAGCTGATGCGTCTGCGCGTTGTGTTCCAGGCGTAGCGCCGGATCTTCGGCCGCCAGCCGGGCGAGGCTCTGCGAGAGCTTGTCCTCGTCGGCTTTGCTGTGCGCGCGGATGGCGATGGGCAGCAGCGGATCGGGCATCGGCCACGGCTCGATCCGGAGCGGATTGTCGGTGGACGACAGCGTGTCGCCGGTTTCGGCGTGACCGAGCTTGGTGACGTAGGCGATATCGCCCGCGATCGCCTGCCGCAGCGGGCGTTGCTGCTTGCCGAAGGGAGCTGAGATCGCGCCGACCCGTTCGTCCAGCTCGTGGCTCTCGTGGCCGCGGTCCTCCAAGCCGTGGCCGCTGACGTGCACCGTATCGTCGGCGTGCAGGGTGCCGGAGAAGACGCGGACCATGCAGACCCGCCCGACGTACGGGTCGGAAGCGGTGCGGATGACCTCCGCGGCCAGTTCCGCGTCCGGGTCGCAGCGCAGCGGATGCGGTTCAGCGCCGTTGGTGGCGGTGATGGGGTGCTCGGCCGGCGTCGGGAAGCCGCCGGTGATGAGGTCGAGCAGCTCGACCGTGCCCAGGCCCTGCTTGGCTCCTTCGGGCGCTGGGGCGGCGAACAACACCGGATGGAAGCTCCCGCGGGCGACCGCGCGCTCCAGGTCGGCGATCAGCGTCGCCAGGCTGATCTCCTCGCCCTCCAAGTAGCGCTCCATGAGGGTCTCGTCCTCGCTCTCGGCGATGATGCCCTCGATCAGGCGGTTGCGAGCTTCCTCCAGCTCGGGCACCTGATCGGGCGACGGGTCGCCTTGCACCTCCACGCCGGAGGAATAGTCGCCCACGCAGTGCGGCAGCAGCTCCACCATGCCGGTGACCGGCCGGTGCCCATCCGGATTCTTCGGGCCGTACACGGGGAGATGCAGCGGGAGGATGGTCTCCGACGACCCGCCGCCCAGCACGGTCCGGCAGGCGTCGGTCATCACGTCGTACTCGTCGCGCGCCGTGTCCAGGTGGGTGATGACGATCGCGCGCGGCATCCCGACCGCGGCGCATTCCTCCCACAGCGCCCTGGTCGCCCCCGCGATCCCCGCCGCGCCCTCGGCCGCCGAGATGACGAACAGCGCAGCATCGGCCGCGCGCAGACCCGCCCGCAACTCGCCGACGAAGTCCAAGTAACCCGGCGTGTCGACCAGATTGACTTTCATGCCGTCCCATGCCACCGGCACCACCGACAGCTGCACCGATCGGTGCTGGCGATGCTCGATCTCGTCGTAGTCCGACAGCGAGGTGCCGTCCTCGACCCGCCCTGCGCGATTGACCGCCCGCGCGGTGAGCGCCATGGCATCGACGAGCGTGGTCTTTCCCGACCCGCTGTGCCCGACCAGGACCACGTTGCGGATCTGCTCGGGCCGGTCCGCCGTCACCACGCCGCCGTCGCCCGCGGCAGCTCCGTTGGTCTTGTCCACCATGTGTCTCGCTCCTCTGCTGACACCTGCCGTACGTCCACCTTCCCACCGGGCGAGGCGTTCCGCCGACGAATCGGCAGATCAGGGTGTGCGGGCGGGCAACAGCGGGCGGGGGAGCTGACCGGGCCGACATCGGTCACCTTGGTGGCCGTCGCGGTGACCGGGGTGAACGCTTGGGCGCCGAAGCGACCAACATTCTCGATCGTTGTAATCGTCCTCGATCCGCGGGAGTCGCCGTGCCGGGAGATGAGTGGAGTAGCCCAACCGCGCCCCGTCGTGGCCCGAGCCATCGGCCGAACGCCATCATCCCCGAGCTGTCGCTCAGGTCGCCGGAGAGCTGAGTCCTGGCGTGAAGGATCTACGGCTTCAGTTGATCGCCGTGCGAGCAGGCGGAGGTATCAGGCGAGCCGGAGATCGGGGACGCCAATCGCGCCTACCCCGCCGAAGAGCGCCGGGCTGGTACGAGCGGGGCGTTGGCGAAAAATTGTCGAAGTGCGCGTATCCGCCTCCCGGGCGGAGGCTCCGCATCCAGTGTGTCGGCGAGCCGGTTTCTCCGAGGAGCGTTCCTCGCATGTCACGCAGGACGTGCGAGCAACGCTCCTCGGGTGAGCGCTGTCGGTGCGCTCAGGTCAGCTGCCGGATGTCCCCGCGGACGCGGTAGAAACCACCGCGCGCCGACTCGGCAACGCCGTCGACCACGTAACGAGCGCCCGCGCGCCGGATGTCTTTGGGGAACTGCACATTCCAGCCGCGCTGGTATCCGGGCGAGACGACCCGCACGCGCAGCGAACTGCCGTGGTTCACGCACTCCACGATGACGCCCGTTCCGGCGTCGGAGGTGACTTCGACGGTATTGCTGGGCACCACGGCGGAGATCTCGGGAGCCTTCACCGAAACGGTCTGGGGCAGCACGCCCTGCTCGGCATCGCGAATGGCGGCCTCGCTGACATCGAGACAGGCCAGCGTGCCGGTGGTGGTGACCAGGTACAGCTTGTCGTCGTGATACTGCATGGAGTAGGCGGAGCCGCAGCCGGTGGCCAACTTCCATACGCGGTTCCCGGCGGCATCGAAGCAGTACACCGACGAGTAATTGTCGCCGGCGAAGACGTAGCGGCCGTCGGGCGAGGTCGCGCAGGAGAAGACAGCGGCATCGCACTGGTAGGTGCGCTCGGCCCGGCCGCTCTTGGTCACCATGCGCACCTGGTTACGGGAGGTGCCCGCGTAGACGGCGTCGGATTCCTGCCAACCGAACAGCACGTCGCCGCCGGTGCCCGCCTGCCACAGAGGGTTGCCGCTGTCCAGGTCGTACTTGGTGACGCCTGCGGAATGCCCGTGGTAGACGCCGTCCGCGTCGATACGCACCATCCAGCCCGAATCACCGGTGCTGCGCCGGGTCCACAGCGACTCCTCCTCGTAGTCGATGACGGTGATGCCGCCTTGACGGTCGGAGACGCCGAGGATGCCGTCGTGGATGTCGAGCCAGTAGATGTCGACATCGGCCGCGATGTCGTACGCCGCGCGCGGCACCTTGCCGGACAAGTCGTAGACGCGACCGTCATCGCATCCGGCGTAAATCCAGAAATCATCGGCCACAATGCATTTGACGGCGTCCGGCAAGCGGTAACGACCGGTGACCACCCCGTCCGGGGTCAGGGTGAACACGTCACCGCTCTCGTTGCCCACCCAGCAGCGACGCTCGTCGACGAAGATGCCGAATGCGGCGGCGCCGGAGTCGAAACTCCACAGCACGGGCGCGGCCTTCGCGGTCGAGCGGCCGCTGCTGATCGCCCGCCGGGTCGCCGGGCGCCTGCCCCGCGCCCCCATCACCGCGGGCGCATAGCCCTTGCGCACCTTCTCGCCGACCTTCTTGGCCGCGGCGGCCTGCGCCTTCTCCTCGGTGGCGAACGAACTCACCTTCGTCTGCCCTTGCTCCCCGATGCGACCGAAACGAACACTCACCTGGGTGCCCGCGACGATCACCTCGTAGAACTTGTGCGCGGAACCGCTGTCCTCGGACAGCTCGAGATAGGTGGTTCCCCCGATAGTCATAGCGCCTCGCCTGGTTTCGTCAGATCAGAACAGGACGAAAGTTAGCAAGGGGGACCGACACTCGGCGTGCCTCGCGTCGGAGGCCTTGTCATTATGAGAACCGGAGGGCCGAGCGTTAGCCTGTCTCGGCAGGGGAAGGAACTCGAACGACGTGAAACCGCATCCGGCTGGGCAGCCGTATCCGAACACGATGTCAGGCGCGTACGGCGGGCATCCGCCGCAGGGGGCGCCGTATCCACCAGTGCCACCACAGCATCTGTATGAATCGCAGCCCGAACCCCAGGCACAGCAACCATATCCGCAGGCAACGCCACCGCAAGCGCCGTGGTCACATCCGCGGCCGTCGCACGTGAATGCCACACCACCCGATCCGCGGCCATCGCGGCAATATCCGGCGCCGCAGCAGGGCGGCGGCCAGTACTCGCCGTCGAACGCGCAGCCCCACCAGCCCGTCCCGGCGGCCGGGGACCAGCGGCTCGTGTTCGAATATGCCGCCGACGCGCAGACCGCGGGACGTCTCGATCGCGCGGCCTTCTTCGCCAGCTTCGATCCGACTCGGTTTCTGCTGTTCCTCGGTGTGATCACCGGGCTGTTCAGCTTGCAGGTAGTCGTGAATGTCATCCGCGAGGGCACCGAGGGATTCGGCGACGGTGCGGTCGGCGGCATCGCGTTCGTGCTCGGCTTCATCCTGTTCTTCATGGTCATCGGTTCCTTCCGAGGATGGAACCTGACCCGCAAACGGATTGCGACCTACGCTTTTCCGGGCGCACTGATGCATGTCGAGTACGACGGTGAGGGTTTCGCCCTGCGCACGCCCGTCGAGGATTCGCGCATCGCCTACCGGAATATCCGGCGTTTCAGACTCCGTGGCGACGTCGTGGAGTGGAAGTTCCGCGTCGGGGGGTGGTATCTGATGCCTGTCGAGCTCATGCCGCCGCACGCACAGCAGTTCGTCCAGGCGCGACTGAGTGCGTGACCTCGGAGGGTCGCCAGGTCGGCTCCGACCACCGGTCGGGCAGGGGCGGTAACGCGCGGCGTCACCGACGACGGCGGCCACACAGAGCAAACTCGAGCGGATCAGCTCAGTGTTTTTTCGGCGCTCAACGGATTCCCTTCGGCATCGACTTCTTCGTAGTCGATACTGAATTCCAGGCCTGCGTTTCTGGAGTGTTCTGCAAGGTTCCGAAGCCGATCAGCAGCAGAGTCGGCCGCGTCCTCGATGCGGCCCTCGAGAAGGAAGTAGATAGGCGCTTCCGGCCCACCCGCATCGTAACAATAGAGTTCGAATCCGTCGGTCTCATAGTGCACCTGAAACCCGCGATGCGGCTTCATCTGCAGAGCTTGTTTCGCTACCCACGCTCTCAGAATCTGTTCCATCACCTCCGGTCTATCGGTATAAAAGGTTCCGTGGTACGAGGTAATGGTCATGAGTATCCTTTTTAGGTGTAATCTCGATGTGGCTCGACACGAGATCATACGCCGATCACTCGTCGAGAGTGAAGCGGTCGATACTAGCGCCGCTCTTCATTTCGCTTGCGGCGCGTGCTCTCGGCTTCTCCATAAATAGTGGTGATTCTCGGGTTGAGGCGTACGATGATCCGGACGGAAGGATGTCGGTAGGCGAGGATCAGTGCATTTTCCGTTCCCGTCCATTCGATCTGTGAAGTCGTCCCCGACGAGCGTGCGGTGGGTTCACCATATATGTCTATGAGTGCTGCGGTCATTCGGGTGAAGGCGTCGCGTGGTGGTGTCCGGCAGTCGTCGCTATCAGGCATGATGGTCGCGACCGGCAAATCTATGGAATGGACATCGAGGGCATTTCCGTTCACATAACACTCACCGGCCACATATCTGCTGGTGAATACCACCCGATCGGTTTCGCGTCTTTCTATCGTCCAGAGCCCGGCTCGCGCGCTGACGGTCACCAGGTCATCCATTCGCCATGACCAGATCAGATTGCGAAGTCCGGTGACGAGGTTAACCAACTCTGCGTCGTCCAGCTCCGGTCGATGGACTGGTGGCTGCGGTGGAGTGTAGCGCGGCACGGCTTCGAGCTGCCGGATCGTTCTGTCCATGAGGTCGGCGTCGTATGCAGGCAAGTCCACCCAGCTTGGGCGGCCGGTAGGCGACATCGTACTGAGACCGAGCAGGGGGGTTGGCATCGGATGCGGGGCGGCGGAGCTCGCGGCGCCAGCCGTTGACAGTTCATCGGTGGATCGGCCGATGCGAGTCGCCGGCTCTGGATCACCGATATCGGAGAGGGGCGTCGATGACGGCAGCTGCCGTTCGGCGATGGTGAGTCCTGTTTTCTGGGCGCTGATTTCAGCGAGGCGCTTCCATTCGGAGAAGTCGGTGCCCGGTATGGCGTCGAGCCTAACCGACCATTCGTTTATATCGGTGCGCAGCACGGTCAGCACCATCATTGTGATCGTCTGATACTTCGGGTGATGTCGGAGGCGCTGTCCGAATCGGGTGCCGACCGGGTCGGTGGCGGAGCCAGTCGAGGTCATGCCGAGTTCGTCTCGCAACCGGTCGAGATGGACTTGGTCGAGCGGGCCATGGAGGATGAGTGTCAGTTGTCGCTTCAGGAGGTTCACTTCCCTCCGCTCGGCAGCGGTCGTCGTCTGCCACTCCGTCATATGATCACCACAATCGCATCTGCCGTAGCGTGTTTCGCCACGTTCAACGGTCACGTTCGATACGGAGCTGCCGTGCACGTTCGAGTTCGAGCGCCCGCGCTCTGGTTACTCGCGGTGACACCTCGGGATTTCGGCGGACAGCTTCCTCCGCTGCCGTAGCGTGGCCGATCGACCGTAGGTAATCGACCTCGACCACCTGTGGGGAAAGCCCGTCTCGTATGGCTTTGACAGCCTGCGCGTATCGGCGCTCCGGCGAATCGTAGGGAACATGGACGGGAGGTCGCCCTGGCGGCTCGTACACGTACACACTCCTTTCATGATCGAAATTTGTCGGTGTGAGGTCCAGGCACAGCGAATAAGTCTGTATATCTAGGCGCCTTGCCTGATCCGGAGTCAATTGCAGGACTCTGCTCGGCCCGACGATCTCGTTGTGGTGCTGTCGCACGATTTCCTTGCCCAGCGTTTCCGCTGCTTTGCCGAGTGTGCGAGCGCGGTCCGTGTCGAGCGCCTGGGTCACAATTTGCCGATGCGCTGGATCCAGCCCGAGCTCTTCGATCCGGCGCGCCTCTATTGCCTGCTCGTGCCGGATGGCGCGCTGTATTGCGTCGAAATTCCGGGTCACCTCGCCGAGGTCCTGCGCCTGGCCGCGCGCGAGGGCCTGCTCGTATTCGCGTGCAGTATTCAGTTCGAGCTGGAGGGAGGGGGTACGCACGTCCGGCTGCTGGTTGCGGAATTCCAGTACTTCTCGGGTGGCTACCTCGACGAGTGCTCGCTCAGTGATCTCCAGCTGGGTCGTGGTCAAGAGGTTCCGCTCGCGCACATCGAGTTCGATGATTTGTGCGACAACCTGTCTGTGCTCGCCTAGTTGAAGTTCACGCAGCGCGTCGAGGCGGCTATGGAGTTCGAGTTGCTGCGCTGCGGCCATGCGCTCCTTCGCGAGTGCGACATCTTTACTCACGTCGGTCAGCGGAGCGCCGCGTTCGAGTGCCTCCCGGATCCGATCGAGCGCCTCGCGAGCCTGGATATACCCTAGCGACTCCGCCGCGCTCTGCACTCGATTCGTCTCGGCGAGATCTCTCGACAGTTGCACGATTTCCCGTATATGCGGGTTCAGCTGCGCCAGCAACTTCCCGCGTTGGCCGTCGGCCAGGTCACGCTGGAATTCGAGTTCCCGAGCGGCCTCCAGTCTGCGAGTGAGTTCGTGCGCGCGATCCTTGTCGGTGGTTTCGACAACGGGCAACTCGGGACTGGAGTCGAAGTCGCTGCCCGGGACGATCAGTGAAATATCCTCGATGTTCAGCTCCGGATATTTGTTCTGAATCTCCTTGCCTGCCGCCTTGAGTGATTTCGAAATGTCGTGCGTCGATCGGATCACGCCTTTTCGAACTGCATTGGCGAATGTAAGCGCCTGGTTGTTGTAAGCCTTCGGGTTTTCGTGTATCCGTTGGGCCAGCGCCTGAAGTTCGGCCCGCGTGAGCCCTCTCAGGGTCAGAGGACCGCCTGGTGCCGCATCGGTGGCCTTGGTCGCTATCCGTCCGTCGTAGCGCTCCACGAGGATTGCATGGAACCTGTCACGGTCGATGACGACAGCGATGTCGATGTCGTTCGCTTGGGGGCTCCGCAGCGCCGATCCTTGGACAAAGATGCCGTGGTCACCGAATCCGGCATCGTGGAGGATTCGATCGAGATCCCTGGCGAACGCGTTGAAGTGACCGGCGTCTTCGAAGCGGTATGGGTAGCCGCGATCGGAAACCACATCGGCCCAGTTCTCCATGTGCTGTGCGAGCACGTCAGCGGTGATGGGCTTCGCAAGGCGGGAACCGATATGGATGAGGTCGGCGATGCCGCGATCATCGATTCCCAGTCGACGTCCGTGCTCGATCAGGTTGTTGAGATCCCTTTCGCTGTAGCTGAGTTCGAATTTGGGGTCCTGGGCAACACGGTCGCGAACGCTGTCGACGAGCCTCTCGATAGGGATCTGCCCTTGCGCACCGCGCATGCCGAGATCTCGGGGAGGGGGCTCGGCACTCCGCTCGACGTGCGGCGTCTCAGGGCGGTTGTCGGGTGTGGGGTTGGTGATGCGTTGGTTTTCGGCGAATATCGTGGCGGCGTTGGGGTCGGCGCTTCGCTCGACGGGCCGTGTGTCGGGCCGGTCGGCAGGGGTGGAGTTGCTGATTCGTAGGTTTTCGATGAACGCGGGGTCGTAGCGTCGTGCATCTTCGGCGCTCGGGCCCGGAGCAGGATTCGGCGGATGTCGGCGGTCAGCGGGTTCGTCGGAACGATCCCGTGAGCGTCCTGGGTCGGCAGGCGCCGATGGACGGGCTGGGATCGGTAGTACCTGCGTGTTTGTATTCGGTGAGGTGGCTTGCGTGGAGGTTGGTACGGAGGCTGCTGGGCCGTCGTGCTCAGCGGCGCCGTCTAGAAGTCGAACGTCCCCTGTCGCGGCCAGGTCCCATCCGTCCGGTTGCGCATCTCGGCCCAGGAAACCGCGTTCGCCGACGTGCTGTCCGTCGGACTGAACGACAGGGTGTTCTTGTCGATCACGAGCTGGTGTTCGCTGCTCGGTTCCGGTGGATCGGTCAGTGACGTCGCTCGGAGCAGGTACTCGATCTCCTTCGCGTCTTCCCGTGTCCGCTCGATAGACACCCGCCAAGTCGGCGGATACACCTGGTAGCCCTGTACCGGTTGGCCCGTGCGGATCGCCTCGTCGTACCTCTCCCCGATCATGGTCGGCGCGAGGCTCGCGTGAGCTGTCACCACTCCCGTCTCGGCGTTCACCACGTAGTTCCCCAAGCCCAGCCTCTGACCGTTCGCGATCTGCTCGGGAGTCGAGATCGGCCGACAGACCCAGCAGTGCTCGAACTGGTAGATCCGATACTCCTGGTCGGGGCTGAAGATCTGTGCCAGATACTGCTCCACTTGCTCTCTGGTTCGAAATTCCGGCACTGTTCACTCCTTGATTCGGTGGAATCGGTATCGACCACAAGCCAGCGGAGTTGTGGATCATGTCGGCTGGAGGCCGGTCCGAGAAGGTGCTTTGCTGGGGGTCCCACCAGACCGGGCCGCTCGCGCCGAGCGGGTAGACGATGACGGTGGCATGGCTGCCGTCGATGACCGGTGCCCCGTCCTGGTGGTACAGCAAGGCGTTGGTTCGGGGGTCACGGGCGTGCCACTCGTTGATGACCAAGGCGGCCGATCCAGGGCCGTGGGCGCTGATCTGATTGTGCAGCGCCATGAATTGATCCGGCACGGGCGTACCGGCGTGGTTTCGCAAGCTGCTGCCGAGCCAGTCGGCTGCGCGCTGCGGGCCATTGCGCTCGCCGCTTGTCTGGTCGATGGTCCCGTCGGCAAGCCGGTCCGGGTAGCGGGGTAGCGACACTTGCGGCCTGCCGAAGAACGATGACAGCGCTGCCAGTGCACTGTCCAGGCAGTTGTTGCCGCGTCCGGGGAATCCGGGACCGCCGTCGTTGATCAGTCGCCCGTACGGGTGGGTACGTGGGTCGGCACCTACTGTGAAGCGGTCGCCGTCACGCAGCGAGTCCTCGACAATCTGCTGGTAGGAGCGATTTTCGAGGTTGGTCAGCCGGTTGTGGTCGATGACGCGAGTCTCGGGCAGACCGGTGAATCTGGTGGGGGTGTTCGCTGCGGCGATGTCGTTGCTGATCTGTCGCAGGTCTTCCGGACGGACGGTCGGCTGATTCCGGCTGTCGGCCGACAGTCCGAGATGCTCGCGCAGGTGGTTGGTGAGCGTTTCGGAGCTGTCGTGTGGATGCCAGCTTCTCGGGTCGGCCGTTTCGCGGTTGACGTCGACGGACAGGTGGGCGGTGGACGGGTCGTCGGTGAAGACGACGTCGACCAGCAGCCAGTCACCACTGAGCAATCGGTGACCGTAGTTGAAGGCACGGTCTGTCGCCAAGTGAGCGTTTTCGATCAGATTCCGCATCTCCTGCGGGGAGACGTGCGGACCGGCTTCGAGGTGGATCCGCACGCTGACCACGGCAACATGCTCGGGTCCTTCCGCGTACCGCCGCATCTCGTATGCGGGGATGCCGGGCGTTCGGTCCGGCCGAACCGCGATGACTCGATCGGGTGCTCGTCGTCGGTAGTTCTCGCGCGCATTGCGCGCTTCGAGTGCCCGTTGTGTTTCCGGGTCTATCGGACGGCGACGATCGGGCACCTCGGTAGGGGGTGCGGAGCTGTGCGGATCATGCAGTGGCACAGTGACATGAGAATCCTGACGCTGTGGTCCCGATCCCATGTGCCGCTCTATGCGCGGGTCGAGGTGTTGTCTGGGCTCGCGGTTGGCAGGTCGTCTCGGATTATGTGGCGCAGACGTGGAGGGGCCCGACCGATGGGGAGCGACGGGTGAGTGTGGTTCCGCTACGTGTCTTGGTGGTGATGGGACACGCGGCTGTGGTGGCGGCGATTCGGGGGCTCGCATCGATGACAGATCGGCTACGGGTGCGCGTGTTTCGGGCGCGCGTGGCGGCACCCGGCCACGATCGGATTCCCGCACGTGCGGAGCGTCCGGGTGCGGGTGCTCGGTATACGGATTCTGCGTGCGCTGTGTGCTCAGGCGTTGCGTCTCGCCATGGGAACGAGGGTTCTCTTGTGCGCGCTGTCTCGGCTCGTGAGTAGTCGGCGGGAGCGATTCCGGCGCCCGCATCGACCGCCACGGGTCCTGCTGTGTCGGAGGCTGGGATTCGGGAGCCCGGTAGTCGGTGTGCTGTTGGTGGCCGTCGAGCCAGTTGCGCACCTGGATGTCGTATGGGCTCTGCCCCAGCGGGTGGGCGTAGGCGGCCTCGGTCTCCTGCGGTGTCGGCTGGTAGCGGCCGATGTGCGGGTTGTATCGGCCGTAGTAGAAGGGATCGTGCGGGATGACACGACCGTCGTTGAAATGCGCGACGTACCTGTGAACGTTCGGATCGAAACCCGACCGGTGCGGTGGAGGTTCCGGGCGGGGAACCTGCGTGTGCGGTGGTGCGTGTTCCGTTGGGGGACTGTGCTGCCCGGAGTGCGCATCCTGCTGCTGAGCGTGCTCTCCCGCTTGTCGTCCTCGGTCGACAGCGGGAATATCGTGGGTGTGGGCGAAACGGGGGTTGTCCAGGTGGGCGAAGCGCGGGTTGTAGACGGGCTCGCCGACCCTGACGGATACCAGGTTCCCGTTGGCGTCGACGATGATCTCCCGCGGCCAGACGCGGTAGACGGTGTCGCCGGATATCCCGCCAGGGGCCAGTATCTCGGCTTCCCTGTGGCTGCCCGCGTTGTATCGGCTATGGGCAGTGGCGTCGTGGAAGGTGGCGTCTACGTCGATGCCGTGCGGGTGGTACAGCTCGTGCATATACATCGTCTGCCGGAAGGTGCCGTCGGGCAGACGTGTCAGCTGCCCCTCATCGGCGAGCCGGTTGAGGTCGTTGCCCGCGATGTCCGTTTCCCGGGCGATGGTGTGCTCCGGACTCCTCGACAGCGACACGAAGCCGTCTGCTTGGCCGGGGCCGGTGTGGCCGACGTGCGCACCGATGTTGAGGTTGCCGGGATCGCGTGGCGAGAAGCCGAGGTCGAAGATCTCCGGCCCCCGCGAATCCATGCGGAACAGGGCGTTGCGGGCGTCCAGGAACGCGTCTTCAGCGCTCCTGTCCCGCCATACCGGCGACAGGCCGTCGCCGGGATAGTTGACCACCAACCTCGTGGGGTCGATCGGCGCAGTCGCGTCGTCGAGCGCCTGGCCGGGCATGGACCGGGTCAGGTGATCGGGCAGCAGGTTGTCGGCGCAGCCGGGTTCGAATGCGTCGGGTTCGACGCTCGCGTAGCGCCGTCGCACGGGATCGCGCAGGTCGTGATCCACGACCTCGGTGAGGTACTCCGGGTCGAGCTTGTCGGGAGTCTCGTGGAGTGGCGGTTGTTCCGGGTTCTTGTAGACGCCGTACTGTCCGACACGCAGCGTGCCGTCTTGGACCCCGCGGACGATGTCGGCGGCCACCAGACCGTGCCTGGTGGCGTGATCCTCGATCACCCGAAGGTCGTTGTAGCTGAGTTCGACCGGCCCGCGCGGCGACGAAGGTCGATGCGGCGCGGTGCCCGAAGAATCCGGAACGTCACGAGGTGGCATCGCTGCCACACGGTCCGTCGTCCCCTGGGGTCCACGGTCGGACTCCTGCGGGCGTGGAGTGTCCGCTTGCGAGTGTGCCGGGCGCGGACGGTTGTCCTCGGTTACGAGGCGATCACGCCGTTGCGAGGCCACTGCTTCTCGCGTCTGGCCCGGATCATGATCTGTCCTGCCGCCGCTCGGAAGATCCCGTCCTCCGGTTGGTCCGTGCGGGCGGTGTTGCTCGTCTTGTCGATGGTCAGTGTGCGATCGAGGTTGTCCCTCGTCTCCCCGAACCGGTACTCCACTTCGCTCGGGTTGTCCTTGGTCTGGTTGTAGTAGATCAGCAGTGCCATCGTGTCGTCCCCACAGTGTGTCGTAGCGTTCGCCAGTTCGTGGCGGTATGTCGTTGGACCAGTGATGGTCGAGATTCGCGTGGGCGTGTGCGTCCTGATACGTCGAGCCGGGATGAGCACGCAGGTAGGTGGACTCGGCCAGCTCGTGTTCGAGTAAGACGATATCGGCGGGCAGCGGATGTCCGGCGCGCAACCGGATCCATGCCTCGGCGATGGCCGGATCGGCGTCGAACCTGCGTCGAATCAGGTTGCCGTCATAGTCGATGATGGGGTGTTCTTCGCGGAACAGATGGTTCTTGATCTGCTCCACATCGTCGCGGGTGAAATGTGAGCCGTCGGTGCGCGGATGTTCACCGAGTGTGCGCGCGATGTCATCGATGTCACCGTCGTCGCGGCGGAAATGGTCGTAGGCGTCCTCCGCCCATTCGAACGCCGCGAAGTCGTCGCGTGGACGCACGGCGCCACCGGAATACGACATCGCCTCGGAGTCGGTGGCGCCTGGATCGTTCGTGTTCGACTGCCGCCGAGTACTCGGGTCGGCTCGTCGATTGGGCTGTGCCGCCTCCGACGTGTCGTCCCGTCTAGGCATGTCGGTGGCCGCGGCGCGGTCGGAGAAAGGTGCCGTGCGCGCAGTACCGCCCGATGAGGCACGGTCGGCTGGGCTCGCGCGGTGGGCCAGGTCGGCTGGTGGGGCGCCGGTGCTGCCGGGCTCGCTGGTCGTGGTCGGCGGCGAGACCGGTTGCGGGGGAGTCCTCGGGCGCGCGGGGTGATCGGGCCGAGGTGTGGCGGCGGTCGCAGACTGTGCTGGACCGACGGATGCAGCGGGGTCTGGAGTGGAAACGGTCGAGCGCTGGCCCGGGTCGATGGCGGGCGCGAAAGGTCCGGCGAGCGTGTTGGGCAGCACGGCCGCTGGAGATGCTGTTGCCACAGCGCTCGAGGTGACGGTGTCCGATGGCGAATCGGCCTGGGCATCCGATCTGGATGTAGGCGTCGCGGGCGGTGTCGCGGCGAGGGGGCCGGTCGTGCTCGGTGTCGCGGTGTCCGGTGCGGTCGACGCGTCTACGCGCTGGCCAGGTGCCGGGGCGGCGCGGTCGGGGAGGGGCGGCGAATCGTCGGCGGTCGACCGGTTCTGGATGCTGGGTTGGGAGCCGGATTGATCAGCCGCATCGTAGGCAGCGGGCGCGGGATTCGATGGGGCGGTCGGTTGTCCGCCTATTTCGCTCGAAATGTGTGCTGAAGCCGCAGGGGCGGGCGAAGTCGTGGTTCCGGTCGGGTCTTGCTCGTCGGAGTTGCTGTGTGCTGTGTCGTCGATGGACGTCGTCTGGGTGCCGCTGAGCGTGGGTGGGCCCGGATCCGGAATCACCGTGCTGGTGCTGCTATCGGATGGGCTGTCGGCATGTGACGGAGTCGAGGTTCCCTCGGCGCTGACAGGCGTTGCGGCCGGAGTCTGGGGTTGTGGGTTGTTCGAGGTCGAATCGGTACTGCCGGCCGGGGTGGGGCCGGAGTTCTCGTTGCCGACCTCGCTCGTGTGAGCCGTCGTGTTCTGCGGCTGTGCCGAGCTCGTCGAGGCAGGCGTGGTGTTCTCCGGGGGATTCGACGTGACGGAGTCGCTGTCGGTCCCGTCGGCGTCGGCGGGGGTGCTCGCGGGCTGGGTCGCTTCGGGTTGCGGCTGAGAGCTGCTCGGCTGTGTTCGGTCTCCGGTGTCGCCGGGTGCGGGTTGAGTGCGTTCGGGTGGCTGGTTGTCGCTGGGTGCAGGTAGGTCCGGGCCCGAATCGCTCAGGTCGGGTGGGGACGACGTTGTGTCCGTGTCGTTGGCAGCGGAGTGGAGGCCGTGCGGAACGCCCTGTGCGGCGGAGGATGTGATGCTTTCGAGGGTGAGGTTGAAGGGTTGGTCGGTGAGCGCGGCGACTGTCGCTGCGGCGGCGGTTTCGCCGGCGATGCCGGTGGCGGTTTCGGTGGTGGCGGCGACGGTGGCTCGGCCGAGGCGGCTGGCGGCGACGTCGTCGACACCGGACAACAGTCCGCTGCGGCCGAGTCCGCCACCGACCGCGCCGCCCGCCGCGCCCGCGGCGGCGGCGATTCCAGCGGCCTTCACGTCCTGAAGTGTGATTTCGTCGCGGCGCCCGGTGGCGGCTTGGAAGACTTTGACGCCGAGTTCCAGGCCGCCTTCCTCCAGTGCCTCGTTGATCGCGCCGAGTAGGGCCACCCGGGCGGCGGCTTTGGCGGCGGCGCGGGTGAGCAGGCGGGCGATCAGCTGTTTGATCGCCATGCGGATGGTGACCTGTGTGGCTATTCGCAGGACGACGGCGCCTCCGGCGCTGAACCCGGTCCAGGCGGTCAGCAGCAAGGGCGCCACCTCGATCGAGAAGATGACCATCGCGCCGATGATGACCAGCTTGGTGTGCTCGATATCGGCTGCGCCGTCACCGATTTGGTCGGCCAATTTGTCGATATATCCGACCAGCGCCTGCCAGGCACCTTCTTTGCCTGCCAAGGTGTCCCAGTGTGCGGCGATCGCGTCATGGGTTTGTCCGTCGATCGCCGCCAACGCCTGCTGCATCGTGTGCGCGGCGTCGTCGTCGAGCTCGTTCAGTGCGGCCGACATCCCCGACCATGCGTCGGCTACTCGCCGCATCGCGGTTTCGTCGCCCTCGGGCCAATCACCCGCGCCGACCACCCATTTGGCGACCCATTGCAGCCACTCCGGGATTTCGATACCCATCAGGTGGTGATCCGGTCGATCTGGGCGGCGTTGGCCTGGTCACGGTTTTGCACCGTGTTCGCGATGGCGACCATGCTGTCGCCGAGGTTGGTCATCGTCTTGCCGAGGTTGTCGACGCTGGTCAACGCTTTGGGGACATCGGGTGTGTAGTTCTTGGCGAAGCTCTGGCCGATCTTGTCCGAACCCCAGCACTCGCCCTCGGTCTCGATGACCCGCCGCAGGTCGGCGGCGGCAGCGGCGATCTTGTCGGCGACGTCGGTGAAGCCTGGCCGGGTGGCGCGCAGCGCATCCGGGTCGACACGGAAGTTGGTCACGGGCGATCCTGTGAGTAGGAGCGGTCGCGGTAGTACTCGGAGGGCCGTTCCAGGCGTTTACGTTGCATCGGATTCTGCTGCGGGACGGGTACGTTGGCCGTCCGACCACTCACGCCACCAATCGGTCAGATCCGAACCGGGAATGGTGGCGGAAAGGAAGTCGTCGGCCGAGTTGAGGGATGGAACGGGGTTGACCGACAGCCAAACCGATTCCTGCGGACACACTTGCTCGAGCAACTCCCGGCCCGAGACAACTCGCCGCAGCCAGGGGTTCACGTCCTTCGGCAACCTGCCCGGCGAGGTGTAGATATCCAACATCATCATCGGACTGGAAGAGGTCATCGTATCGAGGACGCGGAACGGCCACCCACGCTGAGCCTGCGGATCGTCCGCGGCCAGTACCACGGTGAACTCGCTGCGGCTGAACGCCTCGATGAGCCAGGCGATGGTGTTGAACCCCCACGTCGCTCGCCATAGCACCAGCTCGAACTCGTTCGCGAGTTCCACGCCGGCCGACTCCGGGACCGGCACGAATTCAGGGTTCACCCAGTACTCGGCGATCCCGCCGTTGTCGTCGGCCAACCACCCGCCGAGCACGTTCTCCTTCCGGATCGCCGACTTGTCGGCCCTCGGGTCCGTGAGGTACTTCCACTTGCCGGGGTTCGCTCGCGCCCAGGCATAGTCCGAATCCGTTGGCTCGGGCAAGATCCGGCGCCGGAAATACGGCTCCATGAAGTCCGAAATACTGTGCTTTGCCATCACCGCTCCCCGTCGCGGTTTCGGACAGCGACCGACATCCATGAGCAGCTCGACGGGCTCAACTCAGAATCCCACCTCTCGAAAGCAAGTAACGTGCAGCACAAGCAAATAGGAGCGCCCGCTTGTTGTCATCACCAGATCAGTGACTTCCGATGGCCGTAGCCATCGGCCCGGCTGTGTTCTCATCGGTCCGATCGGATGGCGGGACGCAGTTGCCCCGGCAATCCGAAGGCATTGGCTCGCAGCCAATCCGGACCGACTGGAAACAACTCACGGGCGGTCCCGCAGGTAGGAGCGGTTGCGGTAGTACTCGTCCTCGGATTCCTCGTCCAGCGTTGCGGGCTCGTTCTGTGGCGTGGGAGGTTCCGGGAACATCGTGCGGACCAGATCACGGATGCTCGGGGCGCCGGGCACCAGATCCGAGAGATCGGGAATACCCTCTCCTGACGCTTCGATCGGGGCGACGGCCTGTCGGGTCGCCTCCAGCGCCAGCCGGGCGGCGGCCTGGACGGCCTCGGTGATGGAGTGCCCGAGCTTGTCCGGTGTGGAGCGCTTGAACGCCTCCGGCTCGACGTGGACTTCCACCGGAACACCGGCGGCGTTGCTGACCACCCGGATCAGATTGTCCGAGGACCACGCCGTGACCGTGGTGCTCGCTATCGCGGACTGAGCGTCGGCCAGGTCTCTGCGCTGTTGCTCGAAAACCTCCAGCAGCGAATCGACCTGATCACGCAGCGCGTCGGTGGATGGCTGTGTCGCGTCGCGCCCACTGTCCTGCACCTGCAAACCCCCACTTCGAGAATTCGGTCCGTTGCTGAATCTGACGTAGCGGCCCGACGTTCGGTTCCATCGAATGTCAGATTCCATCACCCGTCCCGCGGGCGCCGCAACTGAAGGGCGGGTCCGAACGCGACCCGCTCTGGCAGAATCGTTGCGTGCTCGTCACGAGGGGGAACACACCATGGTGTTGACCGCGCGTTTTCAGCCGGGATCGGCCAGCCGTCCATTCGTCGATCGTGAGCAGGTGCTGAGCCGGTTCGACGAACTACTGACCGAAGCCGCCGACCACCCCCGGGTCATGCTGCTCAGTGGCATCGGCGGAATCGGTAAGTCCCGGTTGGTCACCGAGCTGCGAGCGCGGGTCGAGCGCAAACATCCGGCGGCGGTGCTCGATCTGCAAGTGCCGAGTCATCGTCAGGCCGCGGACGGGCTCGCGGTGCTGCGGGTCCAGTTCGGTGCGCAGAAGATCAAATTCCACCGCTTCGACATCGCCTGCGCCGTGTTGTGGCAGCGCATGCATCCGCATCTGCGTCTTACCTCTGATTCGCTGGCGCTCGCCGAGCACAGTGAGATCCTGACCGAGATCCTCAACGACGCGACCGGGATACCGGTCTTCGGCACCGCGACCCGGCTGCTCGACCTCGGTGCGCGCCGCGCTATCCGCACACATCGGATACGGCACGATCCGATCCTCCAGGAACTCGACCGGCTGAGCCTGGCGAGCTTGGAGGAAGCCGTTTCCTACCTGTTCGCCGAAGATCTCAAAAGCGGGACGGAAGGTAGGCCCTATGTGGTCTTCCTGGACGCCTACGAAGCCTTGATGGGTGGCACCGACCGCGAAGGCCGCGCCGCGGCGTCCGATGCTTGGCTCCGCGATGTGGTGGCGCAATTGGACACCGGGTTGGTGGTGATCGCCAGCCGCGAGCCACTGGGCTGGGAGCGGCACGATCCGGAGTGGTCCAGCCGAGTTCGGGCGGTCGCGGTCGACGACCTGCCGATGGATGCCCGCTTCGAATTGCTGAATTCGTCGGGAATCGAGGAACCCGCCGAGCGCGCGGCAATCGCCGCTTCGAGTGCCGGTGTCCCGTTCTATCTGCATCTGGCCATCGACGCCCGCACCCGCGCGGGTTGGGTGACCCCTGCCGAATTGGTATCCCCCGAAACGATTCTCGAGCGTTTCCTCCAGCACGTGCGCCCCGACGAGGTCCGGATGCTGGAGCTGCTGGGGCTACCTCGCACCTTCGATCGAGAGATCTTCACGGCGGTGGCCGAGCAGTTCGAGTTGCCTCATCACATCGCGGCGTGGAAGTCCCTGATCGCGTACTCGTTCGTGTACGCGGCGGACGAAAGCGACGAAGGCCCGCGCTTCCAGCTGCACCAGTTGATGGTGGACGCGTTGCAGCGGCGCTTGGATCCGGATGTTCGGCGCACCCTGCACGCGATGCTGCACAACCTCTGGTTCGTGCGTGCGGAACGGCCGACCGGCCGGGTCACCGCCCTGCGGGAGGCGGGATATCACGGTGTTCGTTCGGGCATGCTGTCCGCGGTGACGTTGCTGCACTACGTCGATCGGATCGAAGCGGCGGGCGGCAGCCAGGGGATCGGCGGAGTGATCAGCGATCTGGACCGCTACCTGAACGATCCACATGAGAACCTGGCAGGTATGGCGGAACTGTCGGAACTGACGCGGTGCCTGGAAGCGGAAGCGGCGGTGCTGCTCGGCGACGCCAAGCAAGCCGATCGGCTCACCAGGGACGTCGCTCTGGATAGGACCGGACCGATCGCGGAGCGGTTGGCCGTCGCCGCGGCGAACGCCCGCCGCATACTCGGTGACACCGACGACGCGCTGGCCATCTACCAGAGTGTGTGGTCGCGGGGATCGGGGCGAGCACGGCTCGTCGCCGGTCAGTGGGCCGCCGACCTGCACATGTGCCAGGGGCGATTCCGTCAGGCGTTGACCATGTGCGAGGAACTCGTGGCCATGACGGACGGCGACGACCGGGAGTTCCTGGGAGATGTGGCGCGGCTGCGTCATCTCGCCTACCGGCTGGCGTTCGACACCGAGCGCGCCGCACAGTATCTGGCCGAGGCCGATACCCATTACCTGGCCGCGGGGAGCGTCGTCGGGCAGGCCAACATCGCGACGAATGTGGCCGAACTCTTGGCGCTCACCGACCCGTCGCGGGCGATCGAGGCCGCCGGGACCGCGATCGTGCGGCAGCGGGAACTCGGCGCCCTGCACGAGCTCGGAAAGGCCTACACGGCACTCGGTTTGGCGCGGTTGGCGCTCGGGGAGCTGGACGCCGCCGAGCACGCGCTCGCCGAAGCGTGCGAGATCCTCGAACAGGCCGGGTACCGATCGGGCCGGGCCAGGGCCGAGCTGTTCCGCGCAGGGGTCTTCGCGCGCCGAGGACAACGCGACGACGCGGTACGCAGTGCGCGATGGGCTATCTCGGAGTTCGAGGGCGCCAACGTCTACCCCGGTCTCGTACTCGTGGCGCGAGCGGTCCTGGCACTGTATGGCTGGACCGAACCCGACATCTCGAAAGCCGCCGCGGGCGCGCGGTCGCGAATCCAGCCGCCGACGCCCGGAACGAACATGGACCGCGAGGCCGCACGGGTGATCGCGCGGGTACTCGGCGTCGACGCCGAGGCGATGTACGACGACGCGCTTTCCCGCTCACAATCGGCCGCCGGGTACTACAACCACAATGTGCGGGTCGACGGCGTGTCCGGAGCGGTGAACGTGCGGATTCCCGTCGAAGGCGCCGACGTGATGGATCTGCGGCAGTGGCACGAAGCGGCGGTATTGATCTCGATCGAACCCTTCGTCGCTTCGGCGCCGAAGTTGCGCTGGGAATCGGCCCGCCCCGCCTACCAGATCCACGACTACATCGATGGCGACCTGCTGGATGGCATCGCGCCGCGTGGCGTGCCGGTTCCGGCTCATGTTCCGGCGGATGTGGCGGCGCTCTTCGCGGAACTCCGGCGCATCCCACGGGAGTTGCTGCCGCCGATCGAGCCCGATTGGACCGACGATCCCGCCGGGTTCGCCCGGCGACTGTCGGCTGTCACCGCCCGGGTGTACCGCGAGAGCAGCGCGGATTTCGGCGACCTCTACCGCCGGTTGGGCGTTCCCGACCGGCCGCTCCAGGATGTCGTCGCCTCGTGGGACACGCTCGAGCCGAGGCCCTTTCGAATGGTGCATGCCGACGTGCACCGGAAGAACATGATCGTGCGGGACGGCCAGGTCGTGTTTCTCGACTGGGAATTCGCCCTGTACGGCGACCCGGTGTACGACGTGGCCACCCATCTGCACAAGATGGGCTATCTCCCGGAAGAACAGGAGGCGTTCCTCGCCGAGTGGATCGCCGCCGAGCCCGAGGCCGCGACCGGCGAGTGGCGTCGTGACCTGCGGACGTACCTCGATCACGAGCGGGTCAAATCGGTCGTCGTCGATGCGGTCCGTTACAGCAAACTGCTCCGGGAGGGAGCCGGAGATGTGGCCGCGGAGGCGGCGTTGGTGGCCAGCATGGCCGGGAAGCTGCGCCTGGCACGGAGTGTGTGGGGACAGCGAGAGCCCGTCGATGAGGTGGAGGTGGAAGCCGCGTTACGCGGGCGGCCTTGACTCGGCGGCAAGCGCACGAACGAGAATTACTTGGGGGGTGAGCCGACGGAGATGCCGGTGATGACATCGGCGAGGATCGCGTCATCGACATATCGCCGACCGTAGACGGCGACGATGGCGCCGATGCGTATGTCGGATGCTTGTTTGGCGGCCAGGACGTGCACCTTTGTGTCGGTGTCGGTGCGGACCTTGGCGGTGCCGGTGGTGAACGCGTTTCGGACCACCAGGGTCGTGCCGTCGTTGGCGGTGACTTTCCCGAAGGTCATCCCGATTCCGAGGTGGGAAACAGGTGGAGCGGCTCGGGGAGGCGTGCGGACGGTAGGTGGAGGTGTCGTGCGGACGGTAGGCGAAGGTGTCGTGGTGGTCGGCGCGCTGGCACGGATCGGCGTGGCCGAGGCCGTCGTTCCGGTGGAGCGGTCGACGAGTAGACAACCGGACACCACGACGAGCACCAGTCCGATGCAGAGCCCGACGAGCGCGGCCGCGCCGAAGTTGTGCGGTCGATGCGGCTCGTCGTCCCGCCGCCGTGGTGGCGGAAGCGGGGGCATCGCCATTGCCGTTGTCGGCGAGACGGATTCTGTCTTCGGCGTGATCGAGCCCGGGCGCACGGTGGGAGACGTTGGTCCTGTTGCTTCGCTGTCGGCATCCGACTGCGCCTCCGGTCTGCTCACAGGGGAACTGACCGATCTTGTCCTGGCACTCGAAAGCGTTGTCGCTGAGAGTGTTTCAAGATCGCCGCCGAGTCGTGCCAGCCGACCTACTCTCGCTGATTTCCGATCGTGCGTGCTCCAGCGAGGCATAGGGCAAGCGTAGGTGTCGCTATGTGTGTGTTTGTTGTCACTGGCGGGAGTACCGATGTGACCAGGGCGAACCGGTGATCATCAGCGCAATCGGTCGATTGTGCATTGGCGGCAGCCGGGGCGCCATCGCCGTCTGAGTCGAACATCACTGTGCGCAACAGATATTGTTCCGAAGTCGCCCAGTGACAGGTCGCTCCGAGCCGGGCGGCTGCACGAAAGGATTCCGGCCGATCGGTCGCTTCCCGGGTCGGTGACGCTCCAGGAATAGATGGAACCGATCGGCCGCGAGCTGCGTCAGAGTCAGGTGTGAAGACAAGTCGAATCCGCGATGCGTGCGGCGGGGTTGTCAGTCAATAGGTAGCTGCGAAGTGGGAGGTGTGAGTGGCCGCATTCGACGTGAGCCGCGTTGCGGAGGACTTTGCGCAGGGGGCAGCGGATTCGAGCGCCGGGCCGGAAGGTTTCAGGAGTTGGAGGGCCGGATGCGGGAGTCGACGGTCACCGAGTCGGGCAAAGATCGTCGCGTCGTCGTCACCGTTGGCAAGCAGCGGTGTGCCCACGGCGATCACGCTGTCGCCGAGTTCGCGCGGGACGGATCCGGCGGTGCTGTCCGCGGAGATCATGTCCTGTCTGCGGCAGGCGCATTCGACATTGCGCGCGGAGGTCACCGGGCTGGTGCGGAACACCGTCGGAGAAGACCCGGTGGGCGTCGCGATCATCGAACAGTACGCACAGCGCTTCCCTGATCCCGATCCGCCCACGGTCGAACCGTCCGAACACCGCACTTCGCATCCGTCCAGTGACAACCTCTCGATGGCGGCCCCTTACTTCCCGCCGCAGCACTTCCCGCCGCAGCCGGGACCGGCCTCCTCGGATACGGCCGCCCCGCGCAGCCGCAAGCCCGACCGTGACCAGATCGTCGTCCCGGACGAACCGGATCCGGAGATCGAGTACTACAACCATTTCTGGCTGGTGTGACCGTGACGAATCCTGATGCAATCTCCGTAGATCCAGACGAAGTGCGTAGTCATGCCGGAAAGCTGCAAAAGCTCACGCAGAGCTTGACGTTGTCGCTGGAAGCCGCCAGCTATCTCGGTGCCGCGAATGACGATTCGGCGAGGTACCCCGACCTCCCGTGCAACTGGTGCTCGAGGACAAACATCGCAACACCATCGACGTGATCCGCAAGCTCGCCGAGGACGTCGCGGCGCTGCCCGGCAAACTCGACACCGTCGCTGCGGCATTCGAAGACAAGGTCGGCGCCTTCGGCAGGTCGGTGACCGAACTGCGCAAGACCATCGCCGACGCACCGGGAGGGCCGCAGTGAGCACGACAATCGGCGACTGGCTCAACGAGAACACTCCCGGCTTCGACGACCGGAAGAAAGCCGAGAACACACCACTGATCGCCGAGAGGACCGACTACCGGGAGGAGTACTTCCAGGAGACCGTCTTCTGGATGCACGACATCGGTCTGAAGCAGGATCGAGAGACCAGGTTGCCCGGGATCTTGTCTGGCACGATAGCGGGAGACGCATGGGAGGCTTACGCAAATTTCCGGCACGCGGAGACGTTCGAGGCGATCACCGGCGGCATCGCGGTAGGCGCGACCGTAGTGGATGCCGGGATAGACCCGTTCGGATTCGTGGGCGATCAGATCGCCGGATGGATGCTCACGCACGTCGAGCCATACCGCAAGGTGCTGGACGGGCTCGCCGGAAACGACAAGATGGTGGGGGCGTATTCCGAGAGCTGGAACCGAATCGCCAAAGAGGTGGCCGACATGAGCACGACGTGGCAGGCGGGTCTCGAGGCCGACATCGCGATGTCTACCGTTCTAGCTGCACAGACATCGCCATCGGTTCCGGCGGATCGACGAATCGACGTGGGGGATCACCATGATCAGGTTGGGGCGTGGCTCGCACAGTCGAGGGAGCAACGGGTGATGAGCCCATCGAATTGCTCGCGGCGCTGCAGGTCGATTGGGTATGAATAACCGGATGGCCG
This sequence comes from Nocardia sputi, assembly GCF_023501985.1. Taxonomy (NCBI): domain Bacteria; kingdom Bacillati; phylum Actinomycetota; class Actinomycetes; order Mycobacteriales; family Nocardiaceae; genus Nocardia; species Nocardia sputi. Next base: position 141,666 of record NZ_JAMFLC010000024.1, read on the forward strand.
TTCTGATGTACCGCTTCGTTGCCCGAACGACCAATGCGTGACGAACAGGCAGTAGCGCGCATCTTCGCGGACTTGGCGCCGCTGTGGCAGGCGTTGCATCGGCGTCTGTCGACCGGCAGGCCGGTGCTTCGGGTCAAGGTCGGCCCACTGGACATCCGCCAGCAGACGGCATTCGCCGACTTGTTCGGTTTGTCCAGGTTGCCGGGCGAGTACCGGACGGTCAGCGTGGCCGATATGGATGCGGTGCTATCCGAAGTGGCCGGGACGGATTCCTACACTGTCGTCGAGCATCTTGTCGGGCCGGTGGGCAATAGGGCAGCGGATCGCGCGGCCGAGGCCGCCGCTCGACAGCAGTTGTGGGCTTGGTTGTCCGCCCACGACGTCGTGTGCGCACAACCTGTCCTCGAGGAATGGGTGACCTCGATGCGGCGCACGGGATTGATGGCGAGGTCGGTCGAGTACACGAGATCCGAACTCGAGCGGGCGTTGCGCGTCCTGCGCGAACTACCCGGAGCCGGGTTGCCTCTGCCGGTGTTCGCCGCACGAGTGCTCGGCGATCCGCACGCACTCGACGACGGAACACGGTTGTAGGCGACGGTTGTTCGCGCTCTCGCCACCCTCTACAACAGCGAGCCGCCGACCGACGCCATTCAGTTGCGCGCCCTGTGGGAGCGTGCCGGGCTGGCTGACGACGAACTATCGTCCACCGTGCTTGTCGCTGGATCGCCGACTGGAAGTACCGACGGAGTGGTCGGCGAGATCCTGCGCACCTGCGCGAGCCGTGGACTGGCCGCGGTTGTGACGCTGCAGCAAATCCGATGCCAGCCGCAACCAGCCGAGGCGGCTGGACTCGTGTGGATAGTCGAGAACCCCAGCATCCTCGCGATGGCGTTGGGCCGTTTCGGCGATCGTTGCCCGCCGATCATCTGCACGGCGGGGTGGCCGAGCAGTGCCTGTGTGCAGCTGCTGGAACGGCTGGCAGGTGCGGGCTCCGAACTTCGCTATCACGGTGATCTCGACGGGGAGGGTTTGCGGATCGCCGCCAACATTGTCGCCAGGTTCGGTGCGATGCCTTGGCGAATGACCAGCGCTGACTACCTCTCGGCGGTTGGGGCGAGCGGACCCCCTGTCGGTCGGGTGACCCCTGTGCCGTGGGATGGTGACCTGTCAGAGCACCTGCGCCGGACCGGCCTGGCGGTCCCTGAGGAGCGGGTCGTCGATCTATTGCTCACGGATATCCAGCCGTGAATGTCGGCCCTTGGGTCTATGGTGGGCATTCGAGTCGCCAGCCAGGGGGAGCCACTGATGGATCCGATTCGTGTTCCGCCCGAGATGTTCCGTTTCACCAGCGGTGATCGCGCCGGTCTCTATGTTTCGGTGCTGCACGCGTTCGGTGAGGCGAACGAACGCCTGGAAACGGCGCTCGGCATCGACGAGCTTCGGGCCCGGTTGCGGTCGGTCGGATGGTTGGAAGCTATCGAGGACCACGATTTGACTGCGGCGCTGGACCAACTGAACACCTGGAATCTGGTCGACGTCATCCAGAACCACTCCGAGAACTACCGCACTGCAACGGAATACGAACGTCGCAATCTGCAGTACTCGCTCACCCGGCAGGGTGAGGCCGCCTTCGCCGGCGTCCTGCACGCGATGACGGTTCTGGCGTCGACCGGTGCTTTGCAGACCGCGGTACTCGACGCGATCTCCGACCGGCTGGCCGACCTGGTGCACGAACTGGAGTCCGGTTCGGATCGCCGAGTATTCACGGCGTTGAGCGAGCTCGAGTCCCATCTCGCGGCGCTACGGGGCAACACCAAGCAGTTCAACGGCGAATTGCAGCGTCTGCTGCGCGCCGATGGCGTGGACCTCACAGTCTTTTACGAGGTCAAAGCCGCGACGGTGGCCTACCTCCACGAGTTCCTCACCGATCTCGAGTACCGCGCTCATGTGATCGGCTCCCGCATCCAGGCGATCGAGGACTTCGGTGTCACGCGCATGCATCAACGTGCTCTACGCGGAGCCGAACTGCCGCAACTGAGTGGCATCGATCCCGGGGTGGCGTGGCTGGAACACCGCAGAGCCCGCTGGGATGGCCTGCGCGCGTGGTTCCTGCCTGCGGACGGCACGCAGCCGCGCATCGACCAACTGCGCCAGGTCGGTCGGCGGGCCATCGTCACATTGCTCCAGGTGCTCGATCGGATCACCGAGTCACGCAGGCGCTCGAGCAGCGCCGTGGCGGATTTCCGGGAGTTGGCCCGGTGGTTCTCGGTTCTGCCGGAGCAGGACGATCTGCACCGGTTGTGGTCCACCGCCTTCGGGCTCAACTCCGCGCGGCATCCACACCTGGCCCACTCCGACCCGGAGTTGGTGAGCCATACGGCGTCCTGGCAGGAGGCGCCCGCAGTCGAGGTCTCGCCGCTTCTACGATCGTCTGGTCGCACCGAGCGATTCGGCCGAACCGGTGCGATTCCCGATGTCGCGGCGATCAAGGAGGCCCGTGCGGTACGTGCCGCACTGGAACGGGCGGAACTCCAGGCCGCGTGGGACATGCTCGACACCGGTGGCAGCATCCGGCTTTCAGCCTTCGGCGAACTGGATCACGAGGTGTTCGAACGACTGCTCGAATTGCTCGGCCGCGCGCTCGGCGGCGTGCAGGAGCCGAACGGCACTCGGCGTGGTTGCACCGCGGACGGACGGGTCGAAATCGTCTTACGGCTCTCGCCTGACGGCGGAACCGCCGAGCTGAAAACACGGCGCGGAGTGTTTCGCGGGCCCGACTACATTGTGGAAATCACCGCACCCGGACCTGAGAGGCGCCACCGGGGAGCATTCGCATGATCGAAACTCAGGCAGCTTTCGGGAGTCCATCGTGAGCGAACTAGCGAACCAATTGGTGATCGCCGAACGGGAGCAGATCGCCCGGGGCGTGCGGCATCTACTTGCTGATCCGCTGATCACCGAACGCGCCGCGCCGGACGTGTTCGACGTGATCAGAAGGCGGCGCGATCCGATTGCGAAGTGGTTCGACTATTACTGCGGGTGGACGCTGATCGTCGAGCCTCGGCTCGGCTATGCCCGTCTGGTCAAGGTGCGGCCGGCCACCGACCCGACCCGGCCTGCGCGCCGGCTGCGTTCCGGTAGATCGGCGTTCGATCGCAGGCGGTATGTGCTGCTGTGCGTGGTGGCGGCGGAACTTTTCGCTGCTCCCGTGACGACCATCGGCCTGCTCGCGGGACGGGTGCGGGCCGCCACCGCAGAAGAACCGGTGGTGGAGACCTTCGATTCGGCCAGCCGCGGTGAACGGATGGCATTCGTGGACGCGCTGCGGCTCCTGGAATCGTTCGGCGTACTCGAAGCGGTCGATGGGGTGGCCGACTCGTTTGTGGATTCGGACGCGGCGAAGGTGCTGTTCCGAGTCGACACCACGCTGTTGTTGCGACTACTGGCGACCCCCTCGGGGCCATCGCAGCTGGGAATGCCCGTGGAAGAGGTGCCGCTGCGACTCGCCGATGTCCTGGCGGAACTCACCAGGGAGCGTCGCTATGGACTGGCGGGCGCACCGGCGGGCAGGCATGCGGACCGCACCGGCGTTTCCGACGCTCAGCGAAATCTATGGTTGCGGCACAGCGTATTTCGCCGGCTTGTCGACGACCCCGTGGTCTACCTCGACGAACTCAGTGCGGACGAGCGCGCCTACCTCGAGTCTCCCACCGGCAGGCAGCTGCTGCGTCGCGCCGCCGAACAGGGCGGTTTCATCCTGGAGGAACGGGCCGAAGGTCTACTTCTGATCGATCCGGACGGCATCGCGACCGACAACAAGTTCCCCGATGACGCGAGCACGGCGAAGGTAGCCGCCCTGCTGCTCCTGGATGCCATGCCGGGTCCGACCACCGTCGAGCAGTTGCAGCGCAGCACTGCCGGAATGCTGGAACGCTTTCCGCGCTGGGCCCGAAAATATCAAGGTGAAGGTGGCGTTCGAGAGATAGTTTCCGACGCGCTCGCGGTGCTGAAGGAGTTCGGGCTCGTCCGCACGTCGGCATCGGGTTTGGTGACTCCGCTGCCGGCCGCCTTCCGCTATCGCGTCAACGAGATTCGCACAGCCGATACCGCGAAGGAACCGTCATGACCGTGACCGAGTTTCCGCAACGACCGCAGACGCGCGAAGGCGACCGGTGGATGCCGACTCGTGCGGGAATTCTCAACGTCTGGCGCTACTACGACGAGGTATTCGAATTCCATGACGGCCGCTTGCTGCTGCGTGGTCCGAACGGTAGCGGCAAGTCCAAGGCATTGGAGTTGTTGCTGCCATTCCTGTTCGACGCGAGTCTGCGGGCCAACCGGTTGTCGACCTTCGGCACCAGCGAACGGACCATGCACTGGAACCTGATGGGGGAAGGAGCCTCCGGCGCGACCAGGGTGGGGTACGTCTGGCTGGAATTCCGGCTCCAGGGAGAGACCAGCCGCTGGTTCACCTGCGGTGCTCGCCTCCAGGCCACGAGTCGCACCAACGCGGTGCACGCCGACTACTTCACCACGGTGTCGCGGGTCGGTGCGGCAGGCTGCGAGGACAGGCTGGTCCTGACCGATGTCGGCCGCCCGCTGACCCGCGCGACACTGGCCGAGCGGATCGGGAGTTCCGGCATGGTGTACGACAGCGCCTCCGATTACCGCGCGGCGGTGCGCGCGGCACTGTTCCCGACCCTGAACGAGCAACGCTACGACGCCCTGATCACCGCATTGCTGCAATTGCGGACGCCGAAATTGTCACAGCGACTCGATCCGGCCTTGCTGTCCACGCTGCTGTCGCGTGCCCTGCCGCCGCTTAGCCACGAGGAGATCGCGGATCTCGCGGAGGGTTTCGAGCGGCTGGACGCCCAGCGCGAGCGCCTGGCCCGTTTGGATGCCGAGGTCCAGGCCACCGGCAAGCTGGCGCGTCATCAGCGCACCTACGCCCAGCGTGTGCTGCGTGCGGGCGCCGCCGCGCTCATCTCGGCCACCACGGAGCTGGAAAAACTCTCCAGTAAAGCAAAGAAATCCGCCGATGAGCATGAACACACGCAACAGCGCAAGCGGGAGGTCGAGCAACGGATCGATGCAACGAAAGCCGAACTCGCGCATACTGAATCGAGGCTCGAAGGGCTGACGAAGACAGACGCCTACAAGCAGGGTTTGAAACTCGACGATCTGCGCAAACAGGTTCGAAGCGCCAAGTCGCGTGCCGACCGGCTCGACGTTGACGCGCAGCGTTTGCAGCGAGCCGCAGCGAGCGCCGCGCAACTTCATGACGCCGCTGTCCGAGCCGAAGCGGGACTGGAACGGATCGCCGACGTCAGCGGTATCGAAGCCCGGCAGGCCGCGCACCGTGCTGGACTCACGAGCGTGTACGACGAACTGGCCGACGCCCCGGAGTCGAACCGATCACGGACCCTGCTGCGCGGTGCGGTACGCGCCAAAAGGGAACGCTTGAGCGATATGACCGATGCGCTCAACAAGCACCAACGTACGGTTGACGCGCGCACCGACGCCGAGTCCGCACTGGAGCTGTCCAGAGCCGAGTTCACGCAGGCCGAGGACGCTCACGTGCAGGCCGTCGAGGAACGCGCGCGCACACTCGATGCGCTGCGCGAGCGGCTGCACGAGTGGGCCACCGGATGTCGCGCCCTGATCTTCGAGGCGCCCGATGCCATCGCCGATCTCGCCGAGAGCCAATCAGTGCTGATGGATACGGTGAACAAGGCGGTCACCGCGGCCCTGGAGGATGTGGCCTGTCGAGAGAACGATTGCCGACGGGCAGTCACCGCCGCCGAGACCGAGCGCGGCGAGTTGGTCGCCGAACGGGATCGGCTCGACGACCACCATGACATACCGCCGATCCGGCCGGCTTGGCGGACTGCCGATCGAAGCCGAATGTCCGGAGCGCCGCTATGGCGTCTGGTCGATTTCGCCGAAGGGGTGCCCGGCGCCCTCGCGGCGGCGACGGAGGCCGCCCTTGAATCCGCTGGACTGCTGGATGCCTGGATCGGGCAAGACGGCGAGGTCGACGGCCACGATGTATTCGCCGACCACACAGTGTTGGAGACGGTGGCGGGCCGCTCTCTGGCGGACATCCTCATTGTCGTTCCGGACGCCGAGGTATCGCCGGATGTGGTGCGCCGACTGCTGGGCACGATCGCCTTCGGTGACCGGCTGCCCACCGGGGCGGTGGCCGCCGTCGGCGCCGACGGGGCCTGGCGCGTCGGCAACCTCACCGGAAGCTGGCGCAAAGAGCAGCCCGCCTACATCGGCGCCTCCACCCGCGAACGCGCGAGGCATCGTCGGGTCCGTGAACTCGAGGCCGAGATCGCGGAGTACGACCGGCGGCTCGACGAACTCGGCACGCTACTGCGACAACTGATCGCCCACCGCGGCCTCATCGAGTCCGAATACGACGATCGACCGGACCGCAGCGCGCTCTCAGCTGCCGAGGATCGGCTCACCAGAATGGCATCGAACCTGGACGCGGCCGATCGCCAAGTACGCAAATCGCTCGAGAACGTCTCCACCAAGGAAGCCGCGGTGAAGAACTCACTGTACGCGTTGTCCGCGCTCGCCGCTGAAACCGGACTTCCGACCGACCGGACCGGCCTCGCGGCTCTGAACAGAGCGATCGATGATTTCGCGGGTCAAGCCGACGTGTGGCTCGACGCTTACCGCGACTTGCGTCAGGCACGGGCCATCACCGCTGACCGCGCCGACCGCGCCGAGGGTTCCGCCGCCGATGCCGCGGAACGAGCCGACGCCGCCGCCGAGGCGATCTACGAGCATCAGCGGCTGGCAACCGAACTTGATGCCATCGAGGAGTCTGTCGGCCGCGACTACCGGGAAGTCCTGGCCGAAATCGAAGCCCTGCGGATCCGCAAGCAAGAGCGCGGTGGTGACCTCGAACGCGACGGCATCACACTCACCGAACTCGCCACGAAGGTCGGTGGTCTCGCGGCCCAGCACGCTTCGTATGCCGCCGCCCGGGATGCTGCCACCGTGACCCGAGATCGTGTCGCGCTGCGCTTCCGGCAGCTGTCGGCCGGAATCTTCCCAGCGGACAGCGCCATGCCCGACCTGTCGACGTTCCGCGAGACGTTGGCAGCTTCGGATGGGGTTCGCGCCGCACTCGACGCGGCACGGTTCGTCGCCGCGGCCTGGCCCACCATCCCGTACGCCACGAGCAACCTGAACGACGCGGTGCGCCGACTCAACGAAGCTGTGCACGAATGCCGCGCCGCGCTCAGCTCCCGCGCCGACCTCGATCTGGAAACCGACGATGACGTGCAAGTCTTCACCGCTGTGGTCGACGGCGTCCGGGTCGGCTGCGCCGAATTGCTGCGGATACTCGGCACGGAAGCCGAACAGAGCAAGAGCGAGATCACCGAACAAGAAAGGCGGCTGTTCGACCAGACGTTGACCGGCGATACCCGCCGTCATCTCGCCGCCCGTATCCGTCAGGCCAACGACCTCGTTGACAACATGAACGCGCGGCTGCAACGCGTGCGTACCGCCTCGAACGTCGCGGTGCAATTGGTTTGGCAGGTCGGTAAAGACCTTCCGACCGGTACCAAGGCCGCTCGCGACCTGCTGCTCAAAGATCCCGTCCGGCTCAGCGATGCCGACCGTGAATCCTTGCATCGCTTCTTGCGTGATCGGATCGAAGAGGCCAAGGCCGACGACACGGCCACCAGCTGGGAGCAGCAGCTCGCGCAGGTCTTCGACTACACGGCCTGGCATCGGTTCGTGGTCAAGATCGACCGCGGCAACGGCGACGGCTTCCAGGAGCTGACCAAGAAACTGCACGGCGCGCTGTCCGGCGGCGAAAAGGCCATCGCCTTGCACCTGCCATTGTTCGCGGCTGTCGCGGCCCACTACCATGCAGCGCCACAGGCTCCGCGGATCATCCTGCTGGATGAGGTGTTCGTCGGCGTCGACACCGTGAACCGGGGGCAGATCTTCGCCCTGCTGTCGACGTTGGATTTGGACCTGATGCTGACCTCAGATCATGAGTGGTGCACGTATACGGAGTTGAGTGGGATCGGAATTCATCAGATCGTGGGCGGCGACGGCGATGACGCGGTGACAACGGCGCGGTTCACCTGGGACGGACGGGACCTGCTGCCCGCATGAGAGGAACACTGTGACAGCGAACAATGCCAAGTACTTGGTCGGCAACGACATGGGCGACCGAGTGTCGATATTCGACGACGGCCGGGTGAAGGTCTGGTCGACCACACATCTGTGGACCATCGAGGGCCGTGAACGCCACAACGCGCTCGGCGAAACCGTCTTCCTCAGCATCGGCCGTGCTCTGTCGACACCTGGCCCGACCGCAGGGCAGCAACGGTGTGACGTCGAGATCTCGCTCGATCCGGAAGGCGGTCGAACTGTCGCCGGAACGGTTGGCGCGGATAACGGGACGTTCGTCCAGTTCTTTCACGACGGCAGCATTGCGGTCGGCAACGACGGCCGCGATCTCGAGAACGTTTTCAACGTCGGCCGGGAGGCGAATCAGACGCGCGGCCGCAACGGTGTCGGGGGATCGGTGATGGTGACCTTCGGCGGGAGCTACCGCCCGCAAGTATTGCGTGCGTGTGATCACCTCGTCGAGGTCAGTGAGCGTGCCGCACCGCCGCCGAACCGGCTGTACAAGAACGAATTCGAAGTACGCTGACTTGGCGACAGGAGTAGGTCCACTGGTCCGACTCCGGTGCAGTTCCGGCGGCGGTGTCGGCTGACTTCTCGGCCCGGGCGATCCGGTTGCGCGTGCAGGATTCCGACGCTTCAGGTGTAACTGGGATCGTTTTCCTCGCGGAAGGCCGCGACCGTTACCTGTATGGCCCGGTCGAGTTGGCTTCGTACTTCGGTGGTGTCGGCGGGGACGGCCTTGATGGTGGGTCCGCTGCGGACGAGATAGCGGCCGTCGGGATAGTCCATCACGTGGAAGCCGCGGGCGGGTGCCGGGCGATTGTCCCAGGCCGGGCCCGCGTACACCGCGACGTGGGCGATGGTGCTGCGGGGGCGTTCGAAGAACTGCTCGGCTCGGGCACGGGGCGGGGCCGGTGCGCCCACGCGGTACGGTTCCTCGTCGTCGGCGTCGAGTTCGTGCCGAGAGATCTCGATGCCGGGGCCGCTGCCGCGTGCGGCGCCCGGCAGATGGTCGATGACCCGACGGCTCACGCTCTCCGCATCGATTAGTGACATGTGCACCGCCTCACCGCGATCCAGCGACGACGTGGGCTCCTGTACGAGCAGCACAGCATGCCGATAATGCACGGCCGCGTGGACGCGTACTTTCTCCTTCCCGCTGAAACCCGCCATCTCGATGCGCGCCTCGGGTTCGGCCAGCACACGCAAGGCGCTGTACAAGGACTCGTCGAGTCGACGGTGCAGTCCGGCGGCTTCGGATTTCCACTCCGCCTCGTAATCAGCGACGGTCTCGGCGGTGGAGCGGTACTGCAACGGGTATGGCAGCACGTCGCGCTCGACGGCCCGCCACAGCACCGTGAAACCGAGCGCGGTGAACGACCAGTCCCGTCGGCTCATGAAGCCGGCTCCTTCGTCGTGCACCACGGCCGTGTCGTGTGTTTCGGCGTGGCGTCGATTCTCGGCTCGCTCATTCGCCGATCACCGGGGGCACCGACTTCACCCTGTTCTCCGCACCGAGGCCGGTGAGTTCCTCGCCGTTGCGCTGGTTGACGAGATAGTCCTTCGTCTGATGTTCCTTGTCGTCGTCGCCCTTGCCGCGAGCGCCCGGCGCCATCATGCCCGGCATGCCGCTCGTTCCTGGCCGACCGGTCCCGGGACGCGCGGACGCGGCGGCGGGAACGCCGCCTGGAACGCCGGGCACACCGTTGATGCTGCGACCCGGCGCGGGGTTGCCGAGGCCGGGCACGCCTGGGCTGGGTGTGCCCGGACTCGGCGTGCCGGGGGATCCGGGGCTCGGTGTTCCGGGGCGGGTCAGTGATGGATCGGTGCCGGGATCGGCGCTCGCTGGTTGGGTCGAAGGGTTCGCGCCTGCGGGGGTGGTCGTGGTCTGTTCGGGCGTGCTTTCCCGCTCGGCAACCGGATTCGCGCTGGACGGGACGCTGCTCTCTGGCGTGTTCTCAGTACCCGGTAGCTGTGCTGGGTCTACCGTGGTGCCTTTAACGCCGGTATCGGTACCGGACGATGACGGCTGCCAGGGTTTGTTCGGCGCGGATGGCTGATCGCCCGAATTGTGCACCGGGTTGTACGGCTTGGGTACCAGTGGAACGCCGGTGTCGGCTTCCCGGACGGCCGGGTAGAAGACGTTCTTGACGACGTTCACGGAAGCATCGCGCGCAGCGTCGTCGCGATGCTGGTTCAACTTCCACGTCGGGCCCGGCACCCAACTGGCGACATCGCTGGTCCACGTATGCCCCGGTGCCTCCTGCACGGCGGGCCGGGTGACCTCGATGCCCGATCGGATGATCTTCACCTTCTCGGCGACGATCTGCACCGAACTGATCAGTCCGCTGGACTTGTCGACGTATTCCTTGATCCCGTCGCTGGCGGCCTTCGCCGCCGCCCCCTCCCACTTGCCTTCCATGGCCTTGCCTATCTCCGGGCCGAAACCTCGCAAACCCTGCTCGAGCCGATTGCGAATGGACTCCCACCGCTGGTGCAGCGCGACAACATCGGTGATCGACATCGCCTGCACACGTTGATAGAGATCATCGATACCGTCCGGATTCTTGTACGCGCTTTCCGGAACTTTCGGCGACTGCATGTGCACATCGCTACCGGCGCGCATGATTTCGGCGATGCGGTTCCGTGCGATGGCCGCGTCGGCGCTCTCGTCGCGCGAACCGCTGTCCGGCGGGCCCGATTTCGACTGCTCGAACAGCGCGGCGCCAATCGCTACCAAGAACGGCAGACCCATGATTATCCCCCGGTCAGCTCAGCAGATTGCTCGTGTCTTGCGCATTGGAGTCGTCCTGTGCGCCGATGCGGTCCACGGAAATCTGGATCGTATCACGCATCAGGGTCAGTACTTCGATGTGTTCTTTGAGGGCGGAGTCCACATCGCCGTCGCCGCCGATTGCCTTGGCGCCCAGCATGTTCGCCAGCTCGTCGGAGCAGTCGAAGCGGCCGAGGCCGCTCACTTTGCTCACCCACTGCAGGTCATCGCGAAGCTTGTTGTAGAGATCGATCTGACGGTTGCACGCGTCACGGCATGCCTGTGCGACTGACTGATCAAGATACAGCCGACCTGCCTCGGCCTCGCCAGCGAGATACCGCCACCGTGTTAAGTCTTCGCCCAATGCCACTTGCTGCCCCTCTGCTCAGCGTGGAAACGTCGGTACAAGAATTGCCGCCGCAGCCCGCGCACGCGAACACGGCTCCACAGGATTCTTTGCTGACGCGCGATTGGAAATCGTCACTCCGTACGATCCAGAGTTTGCAGGAAAGATCAGATCGCAAAGCTCGTTGAACCGGTCGGATGTTCTGCGATGCTGGACACCATCGCGCCCGGCGATCGAGATGTCGGAGAAGTCGATGTTGTCCGGCTTAGCCTTGAAATCATCGACTGTGTGGATCGTCGTGGACACTCCGAGGTTGAAGTCATCATTGTTCCACGAACACACCTTCCATCCGGACTCCTCGACGCCCGCAACCCCCGACCTTTTGGTGTCCGGTCGGACGCCGATCTGCTGCAACGTGCTGTTCGGCACCTGCGTGCATGGATCCCACAGAGCGGCCGCGGCCGCCGACGTGTCAGTTGTAGCAGTCCCGTTCGTGGCCGATTCGCACCCCGAAGCGACCAGCACCACCCCAGCGAGCGCCGCAACCGTCGCCGTCGTCCGTCGTCCCACCGAAGCCTCCCGATCCGGGCCGTCAAAGTCGTCCCTGAAGACTATGACGCACTCAGGGGGCCTCCGGTTCCATCGGATTCGGTTCGTTCGGATCCGGAGGCTTGAAACCTTGCGCCAGCAGATCAACGGGCGCAGCTCGGTGATCGTTGCTACGAGTGGTCTCGCGGCCGATCAGGTCCCGGAAAACCATAGTGATGGTGTGGGTTTCGCTCCGCGCAGATGATGATCGACTGCACGATCGTGCTGATGTGTGGCCGGAACGCGTCGCGTGGTGCGACGACCCACCAGCGGTATCCGGTCCGTTCGTCAACGGGGGAGGGCAGCAGTATCTCGCCGCCGTTGGGGACGATCGTCGCGCGGGCGCGCAGTAGTGCGATGAAGATGTCGCTGTCGTTGGCGAGCTGGTGGGTGTCGTCGGGACGGACGAGGATCGTCCAGCGGCCGGAGCCGTGTGCGATGACTGGGCCGAGCAAGTATTGCCTGGCGAGGTCGCTGTGGACCATTCTGCCGAGTTGTTCGGGTACCGTGACCGCACCTACATCTCCTGCGCGCAGGGTGATTCGTCGCGTTTCCTCGTGTACGTAGCACGGCAGCCCGTACACGTGTCGGTAGCGCTGGCAGCGGGTGAGTGTCGGGTCGGCGGCGGGATCTGTATTCATGGCCGCTCCGTGAGCACGGGGCGGGGAGGATTCGGCCTTGCTCGGGCGTATGCGAATTGCATCGATAACTCTCCGTTCGGATTCGGAAGATAAATGGTGGGACGAGCGATCAGTCCCACAGCCGTGCGCACGGGAGGTGCGGGAGGTCGTCGTCCAGGTTGTCGTCGATAGTCACGGTGATGTCCGGGAACCGTTGTGCCAGTGCGCGTGCGACGCTTTCGGCCTGTTCGGCGCTCGCCTGGTAGTCCAGGCACAGCGGGCCGGTTTCGATTTGGATGTGGCGGTGCCGGTCCGGAGGCTCTGGGGCAGTTGGCTTCACTGCGGCCTGCTCGGGTCCGGCACCATTCGTCCGCTGTCGATCAGCACCTGTCGTGCCGCCGCCTTGCGTGCGCAATGTTTCGCGCGGCAGGCCACGTGGATCTGCATCACGTCATGAGCTTGGGCGATGCTGAACGGCAACCTCGGTGCACGGTGGGCGGCTGCGTCACACAGGGCGATGAGTTGGTAAATGGCGAGGGAATGCGGGGACACGGGAAACCTCTCTGCTCCGAGGATCGGCCGGTGCCCGGTACCGGGGGCTCTCGCCACCAGCCCGCCACTCTGACCGGCCGGTGCGCCGCGACAGTCCGGCGTCGGCCCGGTACCGGGCACCTGCGGCGAACGTAAGCGCGGCATTCGGCCAAGTGGGAGCGCGGATTTCGGTTTCCGTTCCGACTATGCGAGGAGCCGTATATCCTGCGCAGGCGCCCGTTTCGGGGGTGAATGCTCAGGGGAACGACAATCAATAATCGGGGGGTGCTGGGCCATGTACATGACGACCGGTGAAGTGATCCGGCGAATCCGTAAATCGGTCGGCATGACCCAGACCGAGTTGGGCGCACTGATCAATTTCTCCCAGCCTGCCGTCTCGCACCTCGAACGCGGCGGCCCCGCTTCCCACGATGTTCGCGTTCTTCGGCTCGTAGCCCGTGCGCTTCAGGTTCCGCTTGCCATACTGGTAGTGGAGTCGGACCAGGAGGCAGATGTGGACCGTCGCAACTTCTTCAGAGCAGGGGCATTGGGGAGCGTGGGCGCCACGATGTCGGTTCCCGCCCCCGCGAACGCCGCGTCGGCGTCCAGCGGGAAAGTCGGCGCGAGCGATGTAGAAGCCATCGTCGACAGCGTGAACCAGATCCACGAACTGGATCTGGTGGTCGGTGGTGACCGATTGTGCCGGGTGGCGGCCAATCAAGTCCGCTATGTCGAGCAGCTTCTCGACCAAGGCAGTTACACCGAGACGGTCGGGCGGGCGCTCACTAGCGCGGCCGCCGAAATGATGACCGCCGCAGGGTGGGTGCACTACGACGCCGGGCGTCTCGATGATGCTCGGCGGTATTACGCGGACGCGGCGAACGCCGCCAATGCGGCCGGTGATGGGATCGCTGCGGCGCATGCGTTGGGGAATGCCAGCTTTCTGATGGCGAGTCGTCCCGGTGACGACGCGAAGGGGAACCCTCTGGCCGTGCAATACGCACAGGCTGGGGCGCGGGCATCCCTCCGCGACGGCGGTCCGAAACTGCGTGCCTTGATGGCGATCAGGGAAGTCGAAGCGCATGGGGTTCGCAGGGACAAGTCGGCGATGGCGGCCGCGATCAGTCGGGCGCACCGTGCGTATGAGTCAACTCGTGGGCACGACCCGGATTGGGTTTACCTGCCGGAAGCCGAATTCGTCGGTGGCATCGGCTGGGCACAGATGCGGCTCGGCGAGCACTCCCAGGCCACCTCCAACCTGCAAGCCGCAGTCGAGAGTTCGTCGGCGTGGCCTAGGGAGCGCGCCGCGTGGCAGATCCATCTTGCGGAGAACTTCACAACGTCCGGTGACGTCGCACGAGCATGCTCACTGCTTGCCGATAATTACGACACCATCGCCGGACTCGCGTCCACCCGCCTGCACCAGCGCATCGATGCCATCGCCAACCTGGTTCGCACACATGCCGCGGTTCCGGAGGTGCGGGAATTCCTCGGCAGGCGCGCCGCGCAGGTCTAGCCTGCGCGGAGCAGAGGGACACTCCGCCATCCGGATCGGCGAGCACTCGCGATTCCTGCGGTACCGAGTGCGTGGTTCGCTTCGCCGTCGAGGATTTGAGGTGACAGCACGAAACTCGTCTCCGCACCAACGAGCCTTTCGCCGGAGACAGCGGAAGTGCCAGGCAGTCACCCGATGCGTATGCCGAACGCCGGGCTCAGGAGCAGCTTCGGCAACGCCCGGGCCTCCACTTGATCCGAATTCGTTCGTCGGTATCGACGACTCGGGGAATTGCGAATAAGGCTCGCCACAGTCCCATCTGAATCGAAGGCGGGTCTTGGCGAACCGCACCGTGGCCCGTCCGGACCCGCTGGTCCTCGTGTGCGCTCTTCGCCTGTGTTCCCCATGCGTGTCTTCGGAAGGCAGCCTATGTGCTCGCGTTCGTTCGCGGTGCTGGGTTCGGCGACGATCGTCACCGCCGCGTCGATCAACCACCCGCACGCATTCGACCGCCCCATGGAGACTCGGAATCGGTGCCTTGGACCGCGATTCACAGCGTGCTGCTGGCCGATGGCGGTGCGGCAGGAGTGGCCGATCGAGGTGAACTGGAGTCGCCTCGGGAAACGGCAGCGCCCCCGCGTCGAGAAGACGGGGAGGCGCCTGCTCCGACTCGAGACTCAGTAGGCCCCGTTGACGTTGTCCATCGAGCCGTACCGGTGCGCCGCGTAGTTGCAGGCGGCGGTGATGTTGGCGACCGGATCGTAGATGTCGAAGGCGGTGCCGTCGATGTGGTAGGCGTTGAAGGTCGGGTCGATCACCTGGAGCAGACCCTTGGAGGGGGTGCCCTTGGCGGCATTGGAGTCCGACAGGTTGATGGCCCGGGGATTGCCGCCGGATTCACGCATGATGTTTCGGTGAATGCCTTCGTAGCTACCCGGAATGCCGTGGATGCGCATCACGTCGAGGGACTGGCGAATCCAGCCGTCGAGGTTGTTCTCGTAGACCGGGGGCGGCGCGGGCAGGAAACCCTCGGGCGCCACCCCTGGCAGACCGGGCAACCCTGGCAGCGCGGGCAGTTCGGGTAGCACGGGCAGGCCCGGGAAGTCGATCGGCGCGGCAGCGGCGACCGGTGCGACCGGGGCCGCAGCGTTGTTGTCGGCCACCGCCACACCGGCGGGGAAGCCGACAGCGATCACGCCGACGGTGGCGGCGAGGGCCGCGCCCTTGCGAAGGGATGGGCGGCGGAGAAAGGAAAGGTGTGCGTCAGGCATCGAGAAATCAGTTCCTTGTTCGTGCGGCGATCCGGCCGGAGAAACCGGCGCGGATCCACGGCGGGCACCGGGTATGGTGTTCGCCATCTCGGCTCGTGTGCGGTTATCGGATTTCGTTGTGAAAGCCAGGATGCGAATCCCTGGCGGCGCGACGCGGTGCACAAATCGGGGCGGTGCCCTTCGGTGCCGCTGCCGTACCCGGAGAGAAACAAGCCGTTGGGGCTGTAGAGCTGGTTCCTCGGGTCTCTTCCGGACCTGATCTCAGCTTGATCACGGTCGGTGAACTTACGGCAAACAACTAGTTAATGATTCGATTTCCTGATCTTGGAACACTCGATACACTGGTGGTAGTGGCTCGACTACCAGGTATTTCATGACTAAACGTGATTTGTATCACAATCGAGAATTTCGCTGTAACGAGATCAACTATGTCTCGATCTGATCACTGAAACATTGCGGGATTCGGATATTGAGCGCCCTCTCGGTCATTCCGTCCCGCTGCGAATAGCGGTTCAGCGACTCGCCGATCTCCGGCCGCCGTCATGCCCCGACCCGATAACCCGCTGGCTTCTCGAGGAGCATCGTCGACGTCCTTATCGGACCATGTCGGGGCCCTCGGCGGCTTCCGAAACAGGCGGACATCCGCTGTGTCGCCGAAGTGGGCCGGCGTGGCCGATTGAATCGACGCTGAAATGCGCGAGATTCGCTGAGTCGGCTGTGCTTCGGTGGAACCGATCCGTCATGCGGCGCTCTCTTCGATAGTCGGTCGCGACACGATCAAGTGGGAGCGACCGGATCGCCGACTCCTATCTCCGGTTCTGGCTCGCTTTCCTCGAACGCGGCATTCCACTCATCGAACGCGGCCGCGGCAACCTCGCACTGGCTCGGATAGCACGCTCGTGGACGACTTGGCGTGGACGGGCGATCGAACCTCTGATCCGCGAATCACTGCTGCATCTACTCCCCCGACGATCGGTGGCCCGGCACCGAAGCGGTCGGCGGGTGGTGGAACCGGCAGAACAAACCGGAGATCGACCTGATCGGCGCAGACCCCGAACCGGTCGCCAAGGCGATTCAATTCGTCAGATCGATCAAGTGGTTCGAAAACCGCCCCTTCGACCGCCACGACTACGACACCCTCGCGCGCTCTCTACCGGCGGTACCGGCACCGATCACGACACCGAGCTGGTAGTCGTCTCCCGATCCGGCATCGCGGACAACCTGCCGTTGGCTGCGCACTGGGGTCCAGAAGACCTGGTCCGCGAGTGGCGGCGGTAGTCCCGCAGATGTCAGTGCATCGGCAGTCGACCGCGCTCGCCGGCAATGCCATCAATGCGGTTCCGACAACGGGTCGTCATTGCTGCCTTCGGGGAACAATTCGACGTTGACCGGATCGGTCAGCCATTGGTATCGGCCGACTCTGTGGACGGTGCCGGACAACTTGAGTGGTTTGTCTTGGCGGTGGGCCTCGAGGGCGAGTTCGTACTGTTCCTCCGACAGTTCGACTCGGACGATCCGGATATCGGGGCGGTTGTAGACGTGCAACCGAATCAGGCGTCTCTCCGTGGCCGACTCATGCGCGAGCAGGGTGACCTCGCCGGTCAAGTTCACTTGTTCCGGCTCGCGAGTCTCGGCGAACCGGTCGGCGACCTTGCGCAGGATGGGGGACTCCACCGCGTCGAAGCGGTATTCGTACCGCACCTCGCGTCCGGAGTGGGTGGGCTTGCGGATGATGGTCACCGCACCGTCTCCGTTCATGCACAGCGAGGAGAGGGCGCTGGACATCTCATAGGACATCCCAGTCTGAACCAGGTCGTCGAATATCTCGACACGAGGCCTGCTTTGGTACTCGTCCAAGGCCGAGCGCGTAGCGGCCGTTATCTCATCGAACTTGTCGAGTATCTCGGCCCCGGTGCGGCATCGATTGCGGGTCTCGAAAAGCTTTCCCGGAGCCGCGTCCTCAATGGCTTTGCTGAAGTAGAAGTACCGATCGGACGGGGTGTAGGCGGTGACCACGAAGCTGCCCACTTCTGTTTGCCCCATGAAGGTGCTTTCGAGGAATCTGCGGGCGACGTAGGCGGCGGTGTTCCCGAAGTAGCGTCGCGATTCCTTGGTGGCCTTCGCGGCGGCGACCAGGCTCAGCCTTGCCGCCGCGAACAGACGCTCGCCCTCCTCCCAGGCGATCATCCCCGCGTCGACCGGTGTCTCCTTGGTCCACTTCGTCGATTCCAGGTCGGATCGTTGCTGGAACATCAGCAGCCGGCTCGTGTGCTCGACCTCTGCGCCGTGCTCATAGATGAGCATCTTGAACGCTCGCCGGAGTAGTTGCGCGTAGTCCCCCTTGGCCGGATTGATCGGAAGCAATATTTCCTGTTCGGGGACCGTCTCGTTCGACCAGACTTCGTATGATTGCGGGATCGAATACGATAAACGCCACCCGAATCTGCGCAGTAAGTAGGCAACGGTGGCTTTGTTGTAGTCATCCACCGCTCGATCGGCCGCCGAACTCATGGCCGATCTCCTTTGCCCACTCTCTCCATGATCTTGCAGAGGGTGATATCGTCGAACGTATTCGAGCACGGCGCGGACACGGTGATGTCCGCGGATGAGGTCGCCGGAAAGCCACACAGACTTACCCAGTAGGCGCGATGCCGGACCACGAGGGCGTCGTCGGAGAGGTACACCCAATCGTCTTGCAGCTTGGGTACGTGCATGATCACGACGATTTTGGCCACCGCTGGGTCATCGGTCCTGAAATAGTCGTAGCGGTTCCGGGTGATCCGGGCGTTGATGCTCGCGCCGTCGGCCGCCAGCGCCGTCGCCGTCGCCTTCATCTGGATCTCGAGCCGGGCTCTGCCCGCGCGATGCCGATTCGAGGTGTGGCTCAGAACGATGTCGACCCCCTCGTCTATCTCCGGACGTCCGACGACGACACAACCCGCCGCGGCGGCGACAGCGCGCACGTAAGCCTCCTGGAAAGCCTCCATCAAGTCTGTTCTCCGGGAGGGCGATCCACGCAGGATGGACGCAGGACGGGCCGGTCCATCGATCACCAGCTCGGCCTGCGATCCATCCTCAGCCACGAAAACCCCCACCTCGGCACAATCTACCGCTATCCAATGGAACCAGGAACAGCGTTGAGATGCACTAATTTTCGTGAGAGTAGTCGTGATCTCAGCAGGTCGATCTCACCCGGCGGGCGGGTTCGGCGCCCTCGTCCGCTGAGATCCAGAGGCGCTGAGCTGGGCTGGACCACATTGCCGCCACTGGCTCGTGACATTGCCGGGAAGGATCAAAGCTTCCGCTGGACTGCCGGGTTCCGAGGCATGTTCTACGAGGGATGGTGGCGGCTTCCGCTCCCCGCCGGAGTGCCGGACAGTGGAAGCCAGCCCGAGCCGCCTCGCGCGATAGCGGTCGCCATGCGGTCGTAGGCATCGAGCACGAGGCGGCGAGTACGGTACTCGCCGAAGTCTCGTTCCTCGTACTTGCGGATGACGGGAAAGGAGTCCAGCACGTGCTCGGCTTCGGTGCGGGTGAGCCCGAAGATATGGAGGAATGCGGCGTCGAGGTCTGCGCGGAGCAAAGCGCGGCGGTCGGGATTCCAGCGGAAAGGTGGGCCGTCGTCACCCAAGTCGACTGCGTAGGGTTTCAATCGCCATGAGGTGTAGGACAATTCGACTACGTACCGCTGGATCCATTGGGTGATGGTGACATCCCGTTGCCATGGCGCTGGAATGGAATACCTTGACGGTGCGGGGCACGCTATCTGTTTCGCCGCGAAGTAATTCATGTGTGAACCGCTAAGTTTCTGTCTCGCGACGTAGTCGAACGTGAGCGATGACCATGTGGCGTGCAAATCCGCGGCGCTTTTGGGGTCCTGCGGGAATGCAATGTAGAAAGAGTTTCCAACGGCTGATCTCGGAAGCACGGCTGGAACAAATGTGCGCTCGTTCCCTTTATTTGTAATGTCTCGCCAGCCAAGCAGCCAGCCTTTTTTCCATTTTCTATCCAGTTTGGCGGAAGCCTCGGTTCGGTGTACCCAGACGCGAGCGATCGACTCGCAGTGGGGGTCGTCGTGCTGCTCCGAGGTCAATCGTGGAAGTGAGCCAACGTTGAGCTGAGCTTGCGTGGCACCATGATAGGTGGAGAAGCGATGGTCGAAGTGGCCGAGCATCTTCGCTTCGTACAGCGGTAGGTATTCCTCACCGCCACTTTCGTAGGACCATCCGTTGAAGTGCGCGTCCGCGAGGTCATCGGGCTGATGGAACAGGTCGGAGTCATTGGTCATGTGGAAGACCGTCCCGAACGACAGCCCCCAGGGATTGCCGTCGGGATCGTCGTCGCGGATGAGAACGGGGTGGCGACGGTAGATGCCGAGGGTGATGTCGGCGTCGACGCGGCTGCGGAACATGGGCAGGGTGCCGGTGTTCGGGTTCATCGCCAGGACTTCTCCCGGAGCGAGTTCGAACCGTCGCGAGGGAACGTCGGCGATGCGGCGCGAGAGAAACGCGAACTGGGTCCGCCCGACTGCTCTGCCGGGTCCGGTCATGCATGTTATGGAGAATCGAACACGATGATCCACATCCCGGAATATCTTCCCCTCGTTCTCGAAGTCGTAGAACGCGAGCAGGCGGTTGGCGCGGAGCGTATCGGCGAAGAAAGGGGCGGTGGTCTTGTCCGTTGCCAGGCCCGTGGGTGTGATGATCCCAGCGGCCCCGGTCGGCGCGACGACCGTGCGCATGGTTTCGGCGAATACGCTGTAGGTATTGACGTCACCTTGCCCGGTCAACGGGTATCGGCCGCTGCGCAGCAGGATATGCGCGGTGCCGTCGGATTGGTGGATCGCTTGCCGGTACGCCTGGTACAGGTCGGGATCGGACAGCGCCAGATCATCGATCATCGTCTTGCGGATCGCGGCGGTCCTGGCGGCCTCGATATCGGTGCGACCGTTGTTCCCGAAGAACTCTTTGTCCTGGATCTTCACCCGCTCCCACGGAGGGTTCCCGAGCACACAGGAGAAGCCGCCGGTCCAACCGGTCGAGGTGTCGCCCCCGCCTTCGGCCGGGACGGTGAATATGCCGGGAAATTCGAGGTGCCAGTGAAAGAACCGATACCGGCGAGCCAACGAGTTGATCTGAGCGACGACGGTATCGGGCACCGATCGGGGATCCTCGGCGAGACGCCGGAGCGTATCGTGGGTGATGCCCTGGCCGGAGTGCTCGGTCTTGGGCTGCACGAAGGCCGCGCACCACGCGTCGGCGACGAGCTTCGCGGCGAGCAGATCAGGATCGTTTTCCAGGGCGCGCCAGGCGTCGGCACGGGCTCGTATCGCGCGGAGCGATCCCGCGTGGCCGGTATCGGCGTTCCTCGCCTTGTTGGTGAAAGCGGTGGTTTCGACGTCGAGGGTCTCCGGGCCGAAGCTGAACGCGAGTTGGTCGAGGTCGGCGTGGCGCTCGGCCTTGTTGCGGGCCTTGAGTTTGCTGGTCCAGTCCCGATCGTCGTCACCGAGCACCACGAAGGCCGAGTCGGGGATATTGTCGCGCAACAGCGCCGGGGTGGTCCCGAGCAGCGCGTTGCCGACGCGGAAGTGGGCGTCCAGGAAAGGAAAGGGACGTTCGGCGTCGAACGCTTCCAGCCACAGCGCGACTTTGGTGATCTCGATGGCGAGATCGTTGAGGTCGACGCCGTAGACACAGCTTTCGATGACATCGGCGGTCGCGGCGCGCAGCGCGGCCGGGTTCGGTTCGGTGTCTCCGGTACGGACGGTCGCCAGGGCCGAGGCTATGCGCCGTGCCGCAGCTACAACGAAATGCCCACTGCCGCAGGCCGGATCGATAACAGTCAGGGCGAGCAGGGACTGTTCGGCGCTCGAACTGCGCAGGGCCTCGTCGATGAGCGGATCGAGGGCTTCGTCGAGGACAAGGTCGATCAGTTCGGAGGGGGTGTAGTAGGAACCGGATTTCTTGCGTTCGTGGCCGGCGGCGGTGTCGAGGGTGAATGTGCGCGCGGTGGCGTCGTAGCGGGGAGTGTAGGCGAGCAATCCCTCGTACATGCCGCCGAGTTCCTCGCTGTCGAGGTTGCGGTAATCCACCGGGCGCGGTGTGCCTGTCACCGGATCGTCGATCTGGGAAAGCGCCCGAATCGCGGCGAGGAATGCGTGGTTGGGTAGCCGGGCGCCGATAAGGATGCCCAGCGCGTCGCGGGAGAAGAGCGAGGCCTCGAGGCCACTCAATCCGAGTACGGCCAGTCCTTCTCCGGCGAGAGCGTCGGTGACGATCTGGTGGGCGTCCCAGAGGTCGGTATGTCTGGTACCGGCGTGCGCGCTCGCCATGCGGCGCAGCCGGGCGGTGGAGAAGTGTTCCGCGTAGATCCGGCGGGCTCGCGGATCGACGGTGGAGGTGTGCAGCAGGTCGCGGTCTTCGGCGACGAACAGCACGATCAGCCGGTAGGCGATGCGCAGCAGAGCGCGCTGTAGGTCTCGATCGGCGTCCGGCGCGGCGGCCAGCGTGTCGCGCAGGGCGGAATTGTCCCGATGGCCGAGGAAGCCGGTGCCCAAATGTTGCAGCGCTCGTGCCACTCCCTGTTGCAACGTGAGCAGAGCGCGAGCACCGTCATCGATAGCGGTGGTGCGCCATTTCTCCAGCCAGCAACTCTCCGCGGTGAGCGTGGCCGGCGCTGCTTCGGCGTCGTCGGACGCCGGTGCGGGTGCTGGCTCCTGCGGCGCGAAGCGGCTGGCATGGGCCGTGAGGAACAGGAGCCGGAAGTCGGCGTAGCGTTGGTTGGTGAAGATATCATCGAGGTCGAATTCGACATAGGACTGTTTCGACAGCGTCGAGGCGTCACGCAGCAGACGCAGTATGCGGCCGTTGGACAACAAGCCCCACAGCGCGTTGTCCTCGCGGTTGAGATAGTCCTGCATCATCGACTGAGGCGCGCGGGCGACGACACCCGCGGTCTTGGTGTCCAGCGAAACTCCGGCGCCGATCAGGTGAATCGGTGTCCACACCGCCGGGTTCGCCGCATCCGGCCAGGACAGGCGATGGGAGATCGGAAAGTGTTGCCCGGTCGTCTCGCCGAGGCCGGGTGCGACATCCAGGCCGGCGGCGAGGACTTCGGGACGTCCCCAGCCGAGTTCGTACAGCAGTGGCAGTAGCCATTTCTCGCGCGTCACCTTGATGGCCGGGTCGCCGGACGGCAGGCGGTCCAGGCTGTGTTGCCACTCGCGATGCGTGGCGAGCATCGCTTCCCAGGCACGAGCGATGGCCCCGTTGATCGTCATGCCGGGAGGCAGGACGTAGGCGGCGGCGCTCTGGCCTGGCATACGCAGCTCGGCGCCACGCGAGAGTGCTTCGCTGGGCAGGACGGTGCCGATGGCGCGGACGGACCGGAACGACGACAGCCCGTTCACGAGCCACTCCTATCGGGAAGGAAGACATACACGCCGAGCACGTCGGGCGGCGGCAGCAGGCGGACCTTGACCGCGCGTCCGCCGCTTTTGCGCGCGGCGCGCACCTTGCGGTGGTCGTCGGCGACGGTCTCCGCGACCCGTTCGCCGCAGTCCAGCAGCTGATCTGCCACGGAATCGAGCCGGCCGAGCGCGCGCTCTAGCTGGGTTCTGGCCAGCGCATCAGCGACGTTGCCGCTGGGTCGTTGCCCCAGCAGCGTTTCGACGGCGTCGTCGGGCAACCACGTCACGGCGTCGGCGGCGACGGTGAAAGCAAGAAACCGTGCCTCTTCGGCCATCTGTGTGATGGTGGCGCGGGAACCCGGAATCACCACTTCGAGCCGGAAGCGGACGACAAGCAGCGTGGTCACCTTGTCGACACCGGCGCAGCGCAGCACCCCGGTGCGTCGAGTGGGGCGCAGTTGCGGGTCGAGGTCGGTGTCGAGCGCGGCGTCGAGCACATACCGAGCCAGCGCTTCCACTGTCGGATCGGTGCGAGTCAGCACACTGTGGCCCGGTGGTACGGGGAAGGACCGGTGGAAGAACAGGCGGTGATCCTTGACCGGAGGAAGCTGATCACGCACCGCGGGCGGCAGGGTGTCGATACGAGCGGTGAATCCGTCGTCGGTGGGGCTGATCTGCGCGGACAACAAAGACAAGGCATCGCGGGTGAAGGTTTCGGCGTCGGCGGGGCCACCCAGCGAGCGCCGTACCGCGGTGAGGACGTCGATGACCTCCTCACGGGGCAGTCCGATCTGGCGGAACCGTGAGCGGGAGGCTTTCTCGCGCTGCGCGGCGTCGCTCCACCGCACATCCACCGCGTCGGCCAGCGAATCGGAGGTCGCACCGCCGAAGTCCAAGGCGAGTTGGTCGGTGGCGGTGCCCCGCAACAACAACGACTCCCAGATCGCTTTCATCACGGTGGTCGAGTCGACCGGGACCGGTACCGAGATCCCGGTGCTGCGCCGAATGTTCTCATGCCGCCGGATCAGCACCTGGAGGACAACGCCGTCGATGCCGTTGTCCTCGCCGTAGTAGGTGACGGTGCGGACGGTGCCCGCGCGTTGGCCGAACCGGTCGACGCGGCCCTCGCGCTGCTCATGACGGGTCGGGTTCCAGGCAAGGTCATAGTGCACGACCGCGGTGAAGCCGTCCTGGAGGTTGATGCCTTCCGACAGACAGTCCGTCGCGACGAGCAGCCGCGCACCGTCGTGCTCGGTCAATCCCGCGATCCGGTCCTCTCGCTCCTCCGGGGGAAGAAGGCCGGTGACCGCTTCGACACGCAGGTCGCGATGTTTCTTGGAAAGCGCGGTGTGCAGGTGGTCGGCGAGGTATTCGGCGGTAGGGATATAGCGGCAGAACACGATCGGGTGATAGCCGTCTTCGATCAGATCCCGAAGTATAGGTATCAGCCGTCCCAGCTTCGCGTCCGCTGCCGGACCTTTCAGCGCCGCGGCGGCGGCCGCGAGCTCGCGCAGTCGGCGACGTGTCGAACGGTCCGGCGCATCGGGATCGGTGGTGTCGGCGCCGAGCGCGGCGTCCTCGCCTTCCAGCGCTTCGTCCAAGTCGCCATCGAGCACCCGTGGGACGGCCAGGGCATCGGCGTCGTCCGCTTTGTCGACGGACGCGAGCGCTGAGCGCTTGAGCAATGTTTGCTCCGCCGCGGCAGGACTCGACGCGAGACAGCGCAGTAGCGCGATCGCCGACCACCACCGCACTCGTTGCCGCACCGTGTTCAGCCCCGGATCGCTTACCTGCTGGCGCGCGAACGCCATGACGTCATCGAACAGGGCGCGGTAGGCGGGGGTGAGCGTGTAGCTGAGTTCAGTGGATTCGCGCTTCGGGAACGGGGTGTTCTCGCCGTCGACATACTTGCGGACGTCGCCGCGCTGGCGTTGGATCATGAACTTCGCCAGTAGCTTGCGGTCCTCCTCCCGGTCCCGCCCGGACAAATCGGCCGGTAGCTGCGCGAGCCGGGGATCTAGTAGTCCGATAAGCGACTGCCAGGCATGATCATCGCCGCTGTGCGGGGTGGCTGTGAGCAGCAGAAGATGCCGTGCCGGATCGTCGGCGATCTTGCGCAGCACGGTGTAACGCAAATGCGCCTGTGTGTTGCCGACAGTGCCGGCGGCCACCGCTGTGTGCGCTTCATCCACGATGACGAGTTCGGGGCAGTGGAGCACGAATTCGTCGCGTCGGCTGCGCTGCTTGATGAAGTCGGTGGAGACCACCAGGTAGGGGTAGTGCTCATAGATGGTGGAGCCCCAGGGGACCTTCAGCCGGTTCACCGTCGACGGCAGCAACAGTTGTGCCTCGATGCCGAACTTGCCGCGCAGCTCGGCTTGCCACTGCGGTGCGAGTTGCGGCGAGCACAGCACGGCCAGGCGTTGCGCGTCCCCGGTGGCGAGCAGTTCGGCGGCGATCAGACCCGCTTCGACTGTCTTGCCTACGCCGACACCGTCGGCGATGAGCAGTCGGGTGGTGTCCTGCGCGGTGGCCATGATGAGCGGATCCAGCTGGTAATTCCGCGGCGTCACCGCCAAGTTCGCAAAGGAGCGAAACGGTCCGCCGGTGGCCCGGAAGGACAGGCGCAGGGCGTCACGCAACAGCCGAGCCCGGGCGGCGTCACCCCGGTCGCCGACCTTCGGCGGGGGGAACGTGGCGAGGGCCGGGACATCGAATTCGGGTATTAGGACTGTGGTTTCGTCCTCCCGGCCGCCAAGGGGACGGGCAAGCACCAGCCCTTCGGGACCGCCGGGGAGTACGAGCCAGTCCCTGCCGCGCGCGTGTACCAAAGCGCCGGGCGGAAATTCCGTGGTGGTCACGCGCCGACCCTTCCGGTACCGAACACGTCAGGATTGTCCTTGATGGTCTGGAGCCATTCGGCATCGTCGTCTGTGTAACCGAACCGCAAAACCATCCACCCGGCTTCATCAACGAGCTTCGTCCGGGCCTGCGTATCCTTCTCGGCTCGGTGCGCCGAATCGTGCACAGGTCCGTCGATGAACACCGCGACATCCGCGCTGCTGGTATGAAACGCGAAGTCGGGGCGAACGTAGTAGCCCTCGACAAGTTGCTGCGCCGCATCCGGGAGCCGATAGCCATGCTCGTCGAGCAGCGCGAGCAACCGTCGCTCGAGGGTGTTGCTCTGCGCCGCGAGACGTCGCAATTGCGCGGCACGATCTTCCCCGCCCGCGCCGACCTCGATGTCGGCGCGCATCAGATCCCGCAACAGGTCCGTGACACAGTGCCGGTCGAGCCGCTGGTGATCCCATTGGTTGCTGTAGGACAGCAGACAGTCGTAGCACGCTTGGGCGCAGTCCTCCGCGGCGTGCTCGGCGTGGCCGAGGTCGGCTCCGGTATCGGGGTCGAAATGCAGGATCTCGAGTGCTTTGCGGGCTACCTCGCGGATATGCCCGTCCTCTGTCGCCAGCCGGCGCAGTACTCCGGCTCCGCCCTCGGCGGCCTCGAAGAACAGCAGACGGGACCAGGCATGATCGCCGGTGCCGCCAGGCAGGGGCTCGGCTGCCAGTTCGTTGCTCTCGAGTTGGTAAACGGCTTCGATGGCGCGTTTGAGGGCATACATGGCCGCCACTCGCACGTCGTTCGGGATGGCCGGGTCGAGGTGCAGCACCAGTGCATTACGGTGGTCCTCCACATAGGGCACGACCCGCCGGATTCGTGGCACCTCACCATCGGTGTTCTTGCCGAGGTCCGCTTCCCGCGCCCACCGGCCTTCCAGAGTGTCGAGTAGATACCCCTTGATGTGTTTGTCCTTGCGGCGACGCAGCCCGATGTTCATCCGCCGGATCAATGCGGTGTCGCCATAGGTCATGGTGCCCACGGTGGCGCCGTCGACAAGCACTGTGCTGGTGAGCTGCCCGGCGCGCTCACCGTGTGGGACGAACCGCAGGGTCGTGACCACTTCATGACCGGCGCGCTGGCGCTCGTCCTCGTCGGCGCTGATGCGGTCACGGCGACGAGTCTTGACCGAAATCAGGCGCATCATCCGGTCGAGGGTTTCGAGCGAATCCGCGCCGCAGTGGTCGCAGATCTCCACACTGGTAGGGCCGTTCATCTCATGTAGGTAGCCGCAAGCATTGCAGCGTTTGATCTCTGTGATGTTCACTCCGGTGCCGTCTTCGCGGGCCGGCAGACTCACCCGGTTCACTTCGTAGCGGGCGCCTTCGTGGTAAATGAAGGCACCGGGTCCGAACTCGCTGATCGCGAGGAATCTCGGCCGTTGGACATAGTCGCCTTGGCCGTTCCTGGTGCGGCGCTCCGCCGGAATGAAAGCGGCCAAGGGAAGTCGCGGGAACGAGTAGCCGGGCAGGAATCCCTCGGAGGCGAAATACCGGTAGGGGTAGAAATCCCCCTGGGCGATGTCGTCGACTTGCCCGCGCAGCAGGTCCAGCGCCGCGCGAGCCTCCGAAATGCGACCTCGCGCTTGACGTTTGTCGGCCTCGGACGCGCCGATCGTTTTGAGGACGTCATTGGCGGCATCGAGTTCCACCAGTGCTTCTCGGTAGAGGTCGCGCCACCTGTCGGCGGCCATATCGAATCGCCGAGCTGCGTTGTCCACCGTGTCGGCAACCCACCTGTCGGTCCACCACTCCGCCGAGGTGACTTCCTCGGTTGTCCCGAGGACCGCGGCGATCGCGCCCACAGCACGCGCTCGATTGACCGGAGATTCGATGGCCGCACGCACCTCAGCGCGCAGCGGCTGGCCTGGTTCGTCGATCTCGAGGAGATCCACCATGCTGGCTTTGAGGTCGAGATCGCAGATCACCAGCCAGATCGAGTGCGCATGGGCGCGTACGAGGTCCTGATTCCCGAGCTCGAGCCGCGGTGGCGCGACCGCTCCGGCGACCATGTCCTGGCTGCGTCCGAAGTAATAAGCGTCGTGGGCATTTCCGGTGGCGCAGTAGGTCAGCACGACAGCGGGCTGGCCGGATCGTCCAGCGCGCCCGGAACGTTGAGCATAGTTCGCCGGGGTAGGCGGAACGTTGCGCATACCGACGACATTGAGGCTTTTGATGTCTACGCCGAGTTCCATAGTGGGCGAGCAGTACAAGACCGGCAGCTTTGCCGCCCCGAACAACTCTTCACGCTCTTTACGCTTGATCGAGTCCACCTGGGCAGTGTGTTCGCGAGCTTCCAGCCCGACCAGCCGCGCGGCGGTTTCGGCGTAGAAGCGGCGGAAGAACGGGTTGACACGCCCCTCGGCTTGGTTGCCGCGGATCGGATCAGGCACCCGGAATTCCCCTGAGCCCGCGCGCCACTCGATGAGATCGGCGCGGATTCGGTATCCGGTGCGTCGGTTGCGCTCCTCGATTCTGGCGAGAACCCCCTCACGAGCCATGACTTTCAGCAGCGACTCGATGACGATGTCCGCGTCGGCGGGCTTGAGCGGATGATCATACAGCGGGAAGCGGTCGGGTCGGCGCAGCCAGCGTCCATACGCGCCGAGCCCGGACAGGTAGTGGTCGGCTCCGGAGCCGGGTTCGAATTTCGGACGGCTTCCGGGGTAGGCGGTGCCCGCGTACACACCGGTCTCGTCGGACAACGCCCATGGCGCGCGGAGCCACTCCTGACTGGCGCGCTTGATGCTGTCGTACTTCTCCTCGGTGAGGAACTCCGATTCGATGCACAGCTTGCGGCGCAGTTCATCGAGCAGAACTTGCATCAGTTGATAACGCGTCGACGGTTCCGCACCGGCAAGCGGCTCGCCGCAAGCCGCCCACACCGAATCGTCTTCGGCGAGTTCCTCGAGGCCGAAGTAGGTCAGCCGCAACTGCCCCGTCTGCTCCAGGTTGGGCATGGTAATTCGCCAACCACGCTTCAGGTCGGCCCACAGACAATAGGTGACGGCGTCGCGTAGTGCGCGAGTGATCCTGGTGCGGGGGATTCGCTCATTCGCAGTGGACGCGTCCTTGGCGAAGTCGGCGGGCTCGCCACCGAGCGCGGCGACCACTCGCGATCCGAGGTTCTCGTCGGTCAGAGGCTCGTCGGCCTGCCTTTCCTGTTGGGTGAGAGCGGCGCGATAGAGGGCGGAGCGCACCAGGCCGACGAGAACGAAATCGTTGAAATGACCCGCTTGCAGGCTGGCATCCTGCCGGTTGTCGGAGAAGACCAGAAACTTGCGGGCATCCGCGTCGAGATCCTCCCCTGTGCGCAACGTACGCACGACTGCCTGCGACAACACGGTGACCGCGCTGGCACGTCCTTCCGTGCCCAGGCTCGCGACCCGCGAGAATTCCGACTGCTGGGCGCTTTCGTAGCTGGTCTTGCAGGTGGGGCAGAAATGCAGCGTCTCGAAGAAGGCGACGGGAAGGCCGTCGTCGGTGATCGTGCCGAAGGAATCGACCCGATAGATCTCGGGCAACCGGTTTCGCCTTGCTTTGTCGAGCACGCGGTGGCTGCCGGACTCGACCACCCAATCATCGGGCACGAAATCGGCAATGGCCGGGTCGTTCGCCGCAGGCCACGGCTGGTCTGTGAGGAATAACAGACCGGTCGCCTCTGCCTGCTCCCCACGACCACCGCTGAGAATTCGAGGACTGAACTTTTCCGCGCCACTGTCAAGACTGACGACGAGATAGTCCTGGCCGCATTCGCGGCAGAACGCGAGGGGAAACAGGGGTTGTCCCTTCGCGCCCACGGGAGAGCTGCGCTGATACTGGGTAGTCAGATAGCGGTTTCCGGGCGGCTCGAGGGTCGCGTATGCGGTGTCGCCTTTGCCGATGAATTGGTGCAACTTGAACGCGAACAGCGGGCGGCCCTTGTCGTCGCGCGCCCTGGAGCCTGCGAGCAGCAGTTCGCGCAGCTTCTGCTCGCAGATGCCTTGGTCGGCTCCGGTCTGTTCTGCCAGCTTCTCGGCGGCACTCCTGAGTCGAGTCGGAACCTGCCGAACGAGTTCGCCTTCGTCCTCGCGCAGTCCGAAGGTCCGTTCGGTCCAGACCGACAGCGGGTCACAGTGCAGCTCCTCCCACGTCGACGGCGTCGGTGCGTGGAGCCGAGCAGACAACGCTGGAGTGTCGACCTCGCCCGATGTCGCGCGGCGCAGAGTCTCGCCGATGACGTTGTGCGCGGGAATCCGGGTACCGAAGATCCGAGTAGCCAGTTCAGCGACCTGGTGACGCTGCTCGGCTCTCGTTCCAGGACCCGCGAGCGTGGCGCTCGTGCCGATGCACTGTAGCCGTCGTCCCCCTACCGCTCCCCGCAATCGTCGTATAAGCATTGCCACATCGGCACCTTGACGACCCCGATATGTGTGCAGCTCATCGAGCACCAGGAAGGCCAGATCCGCCGCGCTTGCGATCAGCCCCGTCCGTTCCCGGGGCCTGATGAGCAGCAACTCGAGCATCACGTAGTTCGTCAACAGGATGTCCGGCGGGTTCTGCAACATGTCGTCGCGCTCCGCGCGGGTTTCCTGGCCGGTGTAACGACCGAAGGTGACCTCCGGGTTATCGCGGCCGAGGAACTTCTCCAGCTCACCGAGCTGACTGTTCGCAAGGGCATTCATCGGATACACGACGATCGCCCTGATCCCATGTCCAGAACCGTCCCGCAGCACCCGGTCTACGATCGGCACGATGTAGGACATCGACTTGCCGGAACCAGTGCCGGTGGTGAGCACATACGATTCGCCGCGACGGGCGACGTCGAACGCGTCGGTCTGGTGCCGGTGGAACGGAATCTCCCGCCCGAACCGATCCTCCTCGGTCCTGATGCGGAAAATTTCGCGTGCGCCCGGGTGTAGTAGGTCGTGGTCGACGAGCTCGGAGACAGTTCCGCCCGGTTCGAACGCCGGATTCAGCGCCAGCCAGGGTTCCGGCCACAGCAGCCCGTTGGCAATCTCCGTCTCGACCTTGTGCTTGACCTCCGCGTCCCTGATGTTCAAGAAGCCGGAGACGAAAGCCTGGTAGTCATCGAGAATCCTGTCGAGCACACCGAATGCGTCCACACCATACCTTCCCCGCCAGATCCCGACTTTGTCGTCGAGCAGATCCAGCAGCGACATATCATCAAAGCGGTTATCCGAGATCGTAAGCAGAGGGTCTGACAGGATCTCGCCGAACAGGTCAGTCTACGGGCTGAACATAGGCGTGCGGCGCTGGCCGCCGAAGAGGCGACGGGCCGACAGGTTCTGCTGCTCGGCGGACGGGTCATGGGAGGTCACCCACGTGGACTGGCCTACGCAAGCGGTGCTTCGTCGATACCGTGGAGCCTGGTGGCCGGCTTCGGTGGTGCATGTGGTCGGGGCGGGCTTTCAGGACAACCCGAGCGATTCGCGAAGCCGGGCCGCGCTCATCTGGCCGGGTCGTTCCTCCTGAGGGAAACAGTCGATGAGGCGGATCAGGTCGTCGCAGCGGGTCGGGTCGGCGACCGCGGCGCGGGGTGTCCAGCCGTCCAACGCGGGGATGGCCTAGTCGATCCACCTGTTCTCGTGGTCACGGATGCAGGTGTCCAGCATCGCGGCGACATGTGGGTCATCCGGCGAGAAGCCATCTGCGGGAAAAGGATTCGAGTTGTTCCGTGGTCGGCGAGCGCGTCGGCGGGTGGGGTGCGGCGCACGGTCGCGTGTTCGGCGGTGGGCGCGAGCTTGTAGACGGCATCGAAAAGAGTGTCAAATCGGCGTTCGCTGATCGCGTCCACCACCAGTTCGCCGCTGTCGAGACGCGGCTCGCCGAGGACGGTCGATTCCTCATCGAGCCATGCCCATTGATCGGCGCCGCCGACGGGTTCGTAGTGTTCGTCGAGCGCCTGCCGCACAGCTGCCGGATCGGTGACCGTCAGCCGGGCTTGGCGGAACATCGAAGGCTCGCCGGTGCCCGTGACCAGTCCGGTGGGTGTGGAACGCGCGCTGAGGAATTCGACGATCTCGCCAGGAGTGTTGGTGTCGGATTCGAGAAGCTCGAGCAGCGGCTCACGTTGCGGCAGCGCGGACTCGGCGGGCCCATGCTCCGACAGGCTGCCCGCGATGTCAGGTGAGGGCACCTCTTCCGTCACGACACGCAGCCGCGGCGCTCCGTCCACGATCTGGATGGCGATCAGCGTTCTGCTTTCGAAACCAGCCAACGCGGAGGGCTCGAGCACGAGAGTCTCGCCGGTGTAACCGGCGAGTTCGCGGCCACCGAAGAGTTTCGGCTCCAGGTCCGGGAAACCGGCACGCGCCCGCCCAATCCGCGATGGTGGTGTCGGCGGCCAGGCTCAGAAACGGACCGAGATCTTGGTCGGCTGCGATCAGGCCGGACACTACCTCGGCCTCGGTCAGCGGTGGGTCAGTATCCGGCCTCGGAGTTGGGCGTCCAACGCGATGTTGCGCCCGTCCGGTAGCAAACCAGCGCTGGATGGTCCTCCTCGATGAGGGCCCGGCATCTCGTCGGTGTCGCCCAAGCCCTCGGCGATCAGCAGATCCATCCACCCCTCGTCATCGAGTGGACCGTGCGTGCGCAGCAAGTCGAATGTGATGTCACTCAGCGAGTCAGCCCCGGCCGCCGACTCTAGTCCTCGAACCAGCTGGGCGCGCCGCTGACGGGTAGGTCGCCACGGCCGTGGCCAGAACGCGGAACGCGACTCGGTGAGCAACAACTGGTCACGGCGACTCAGGAGCCGAAGCGTGGGAGGATGGCGCTCGCCTCTTGGGATGCAGCGCTCTCAAGCGAGGTGTGCTGTGATGGCGAGGATTTCGTGCTGTTAGCGCGCCACCGCCTGGGCGTCGACGTCGTGGCGGTGACTACATCCGCGTGGTTCGTTTGCCGATGGCGGCGGAGAGTGCGTCGAGTTCGGCCAGGACGTCGGACGCTGCCCAGATGCGATTGCGCTTGTTCTCCGACAGCACCTCGAGGACTCCAGCCTCCGTCAGCCTGCCGAGGGCCCGATACACGCTGGCTTCGGTGGTGCCGGTCATCTTCTGCGCGGTGTCGGCGTTGAATATCGGTGTGTCGAGCAAGGCTGCCAGTACTGATTCGTCGGCGGAGTTCGCTCGTGGTCTGGCGATTGCGCGCCACCGGGCTGGGAGATCGGCGAGCGCACGGGCCGATTCTTGGGCGGCCTCGCAGGAATGGATCGTCGCCGTGGAGACGTACTCGACGAACTCGTCGACGTGCCCTTCGCGATAGCCGTTCAGTTGCGCGAAGTAGCGGCCGGTGTCGGCGAGCATCGCTGAGGCCAACGGAACCGTGACCCGCTGAGTCAGCCCGCGACGGCGGAGGATCGCGCTGATGAGGGCACGTCCGATCCGGCCGTTGCCATCGGTGAACGGATGGATGGATTCGAACTGGGCGTGCGCGACAGCGGCCTGCGCAAGGATCGGCAGATCGCTACGGCCGACAAAAGTGAGCAAATCGTCCATCAGTTCCGTGACGAGTTCCGGCGGGGGCGGAACGAACAGCGCGTCGATCGGTGTGTAGTCGCTGCCTCCGATCCAGTTCTGCACCGTCCGCAGCCTGCCCGAGTCCTGCGCGGTGTAGTAATCGGGAGCCATCAGCAGACGGTGTGCCTCGAGCAAGGAGGCAAGTGTGATCGGACCATCGCCGGCCGCGGTGACCAGTGCGGCCAACGTTCGTACCGCAGCCAGCTGTGACTTCGCCTCCTCGCTCGCCTTTCCGCCGGCGACGGCTCGGCCGAATGCTCGCCAGCCCGCGTCGATGTGCTCGATCTTCGATGACGCCACGGATTCGCTACGGAGCAAGAAGTCGGCCAACGGCGCCAGATGTTGACCGTAGCCCGCCTCGAGCCGAACGACCGCGATCACGGCGTCCTCGTGCGCTCGTGCGACGGTGCCCCCGACCGAGTACGTGAGATCGGCGATCCGGGGTGGTATCGAGACTTCGATCTCGGTGAGAGTTCGGTCGGCGCGCGACCCCAGCCGGTGGCGAGGGTGCCAGGGGCGGCTCTCGGTGCGGTGCGGCGGCCAGCCCATGGCGTCTCCTCTGGACGAAAGTGCAACCAAATCTAACTTTAGTATATCTAATACTGCAAAAAGTATAATAGCAGAAGCATTGCTTTAGATTAAGTGGCTTACAAGGAGCTGCGCGACGCTCAGGAAGGCGTCGCGGGCGGGTTGGTAGTCCTCCTGCGCGACGGTGTTCGAGCCCGCAGGGATCTGGATGGCGGCGATCGCCTCGATGCCTGTTGACTTGCGCATCGAACTGGGCCTGGCCATGTACTTCAACGTTCGGTCTAGCGGAGCGCTTTGCGGACATTGGTCGATCAGGCGTCGGAGCATTGCCGGCGTCCGTGACTGATCGGAGGTAACGAAATGCCTTCGGGCAGAAGGCGTGCACTGGTACAACACTGACACGCTCGCGGCTGTCTGTCAGAATGGATTCTTCGCAAATCTGTTGTGGCGGGCCGAGAAGCAAGGATCGGTGTGACAACTTCACAACCTCAGGGTGGGGGTCGGGAGCTCGAGCTGTTCGAGGAAGTCCTGGCCGGATGGCGGAAATCGCTGGCCGATCTGAGCGGGAGGAATCGGCTGCTCAACTTCCGGCATACGAAGACAGCGACACTCGAGATGATGCGAGACGGCCACGCCGTACCAATGTCGGTTCAGCGGCGGTGATCACTAGTGAGGCAGAGAAACAGCGGCGCCACATGCCGGTCCACCGGCTCCTGCGGGAGACGCGCGATGTAGTCCAGCGGATCAAACCGTGTTTCATGATGAGTCCCTTGACGGTTAGTCAGCTTCTTCCACCCGACTTCCGTTTCGACGTGGTTATCTTCGACGAAGCGTCGCAAGTCCGTCCCGAGGACGCGATAAATTCGATCTATCGCGCAGACGCGTTGATCGTGGCAGGTGACAAGAAACAGCTGCCCCCGACCTCGTTCTTCGGCTCCTCCGGGGATACCGAGGACGATGAATGGGACGAGAACGACAGCGACGCATTCCAGTCCGTCCTCGACGCCTGCAAGGAAAGTGGTGTTCTGTGTAGCCTGCCCTTGCGCTGGCACTACCGAAGCAGACATGAGAACTTAGACCGTGTCTCACGTCGTTGTGACTGGTTGTCGGTGGGTCGCGAGGGACTGTGATCGGTTGTGGTGCATAATGTTCGGCCGTGTCGGACAAGTTGTCGAAACGTCTCGTTCCGGACGAGCTTTGGGCGATGGTGGAGCCGTTGCTGCCGAAGTTCGAGCCACGACCGCCGGGTGGGGATACTGCTGCGGTCGAGGAGCGGGCGGTGTTCACGGCGGTGGTATTCGTGCTGACCAGTGGGTGTGCGTGGCGGATGCTGCCGCCGTCGTTCGGGGTGACGGTACCGACGGCGCACCGCCGGTTCACCGTGTGAACCGACGCTGGTCTCTGGCGGCGGCTGCATCGCGCGATACTCGATGAACTCGGCAGTGAGGGCTTGATCGACTGGTCGCGTGCGGTGATCGACGCAGCGAGCGTCCGCGCGAAAAGGGGGGATCTCTGACCGGCCCGGGCCGGTTGACCGCGGCAAGTCCGGCTCGAAGATCCACCTACTGTCCGATCGGGCGGGAATTCCGTTGTCGGTGGCGGTTTGGCGGCCGACACCAACGATGCCGAAGTATTGCGGCCGCTGGTCAATGCGGTCCCCGCGGTTCGGTCGCGGCGTGGTCCGCGTCGGCGCAAACCGGCCAAACTGCATGCCGACAAGGCATACGACACCGCCGAGCTGCGGCAATGGGTGCGTGATCGGGGTATCGCCGTCCGCATCACGCGCAAAGGCATCGAATCCTCCCAGCGCCTCGGCCGCCACCGCTGGGTCATCGAACGCACCATCTCCTGGCTCACCGGCTACCACCGGCTCAACATCCGCTACGACCGCAAAGTCACACACTTCCTCGCGTTCCTCACCCTCGCCGCGGCGCTGACCTGCTTCAAGAAGCTGACGAAGTACGCCACATGAGACGTGGTCTTAATCGCGTTCAGTAACCACGAGTTCTATAAAAACACGATGGTCACCTTCCCTGGTACGTTGCGGGACGGCCCGGACATTGGCGTCGAGTTTTTCATGTCGAGTGGCGTATACGACCGCGGTGGCCGCCGCGATAACCTGGGCGAGGCGGCTCTGGTAGCGGAACGCGTCGTCCACCACTACGCGACGCGGCCCGATCTTACACTCGGCGTCGTGGCCCTGTCGAAATCACAGGCCGACGCTATCTTGGCGGCGGTCGAAAAGGCTCGAGCGGCCGGGCCGGATCTCGCTGAATTCTTCACTGATGATCGTCTCGACGGCTTCTCCGTGAAGAACCTGGAAAACGTCCAAGGTGATGAACGCGATGTCATAATCCTGTCGATCGGCTACGGCCGAGACCAGCAGGGGAAGTTGCGTTCCGAGTTCGGCCCCATCAACCGGGCCGAAGGCTGGCGGCGACTGAACGTCGCGGTGACACGTGCGCGGCGGCGACTCGAGCTGGTCACTTCGCTCCGCGGTGGAGAACTGCCCGACAGCACCAACAAGAGTGTGCAGCACCTGAAGCGCTATTTGCTCTACGCCGAGAGTGGTCCGCACATCCTTGCTACTGCGGCGGCGGACGCGGATGCGGCACCGGAAAGCCCGTTCGAGGAGCAAGTGATCGATGTCCTCCGCGACTGGGGTTACGACGTGCAACCGCAAGTCGGGGTGGCCGGTTACCGGATCGACATGGCAATCAAGCACCCTGGAGCGCAAGGCATTTATGCACTAGGTGTTGCGGGTCGTGACGTTGGTGACGCGGTGCAGGGGTGGTGTGCTGAGGGGCGGTTCTTTCGGCGGCAGGATGTGAAGCGCCAACTCCCACGTCCGCCGTAAGCCGAAAGAACCGCCGT